>NZ_JBJDNC010000003.1:0-121668 GCF_044900265.1 Pseudomonas sp. NPDC089406
TAAGCTGTGATCGCTGTGAGCTTGAATTGCTCGGTGTACTTTTCCATCGATCCCCCAAGGGTTGGATTGGTGTCCAACTTTTGGGGGGCAGTCCAATCCTGTGGGAGCGGGCTTGCCGGAGTGCCGGACCACCGCGAAGAAGGCGCCTCAGGTCCCGGACTTGATCTTGGTCCAGGCCCTTGTCCTTGCCCGCTCGGCATCACGCGGCAGTGGCTTGAGGGTGTACAGCTTGGCCATCGCCTCAGGCGTCGGGTACAGGTTGGGGTTGTTGCGGATCGCCGGGCTGACCTTGTCGGTGGCGTCCTTGTTCGGGTTGGGGTAGCCGACGAAGTCGCTGATCGGCGCAATCACTTCAGGGCGCAGCAGGTAGTTGATGAAGGTATGCGCATCCTCGGGGTTGGCGGCGTTTTTCGGGATCGCCAGCATGTCGAACCAGATCGGCGCGCCTTCCTTGGGCAGGCGCATGTCCACCACCACGCCGTTGTTCGCCTCTTTGGCCCGGTTGGCGGCCTGGGAGAAGCTGCCCGAGTAGCCCACCGCCACGCAGATATCGCCGTTGGCGATGTCGGCCATGTACTTGGAGGAGTGGAAGTAGGTCACGTGCGGGCGAATCTTCAGCAGCAGGTCCTGGGCTTTCTGGTAGTCCGCCGGTTTGCCGCTGTTCGGGTCCAGGCCCAGGTACGAAAGCGCCAACGGCAAAATCTCCGACGGCGAGTCGAGCAGGGCCACGCCGCACTGCTTGAGCTTGGCGATGTTCTCTTCCTTGAAGATCAGGTCCCAGCTGTCCACCGGCGCGTTGTCGTCCAGCGCCTCCTTGACCTTGGCCGGGTTGAAGCCGATCAGCACGGTGCCGTACATGTACGGCACGGCAAACTGGTTGCCCGGGTCGTTGGCTTCGATCAGCTTCATCAGCGCCGGGTCCAGGTGCTGCCAGTTGGGCAGCTTGCTGCGGTCCAGCGGCTGGAATACCCCGGCCTCGATCTGCTTGGCGAGGAACACGTTGGACGGCACCACCACGTCGTAGCCGGAGTTGCCGGTCAAAAGCTTGGCCTCCAGCGCCTCGTTGGTGTCGAAGATGTCGTACACCAGCTTGACCCCGCTGTCCTTCTGGAAGTCGGTGAGGGTTTGCGGGGTGATGTAGTCGAACCAGTTGTACACCCGCAGGGTGCGCTGTTCGGCATGGGCGTTGAGGGCACCGGCCAGCAGGCTGGCGGTGACGAGCGGGGCGAGCAGACGCTTGATGCGGACCATGTTCAGGCTCCTGGCTGGGCGCGCTGGAAGCCTTCCAGCACATTGACCGCGTTGATGCCGATTTCTTCCACAGCGTAGCCGCCTTCCATCACGAACAGGGTCGGCTTGCCCAGCTTCGCGATGCGCTTGCCCATTTCCAGGTAGTCGGGGCTGTCGAGCTTGAACTGCGAGATGGGGTCGTCTTTGAAGGTGTCCACGCCCAGGGACACCACCAGCACCTCGGCGTCATAGGCGTCGATGCGCTGGCAGGCTGCTTCCAGTGCGCTGCTCCACGCGGCCCAGTCGCTGCCGGCCGGCAGCGGGTAGTTGATGTTGCAGCCCGCGCCTGCGCCTTCACCGAGTTCATCGGCGTAACCGAGGAAGAACGGGAACTCGTCCTGCGGGTCGCCATGGATCGAGGCGAAGAACACGTCGTTGCGGGTATAGAAGATGTCCTGGGTGCCGTTGCCGTGGTGGTAGTCGACATCGAGGATGGCCACCTTGCGCTTGCCTTGGTCGAGGAAGGCCTGGGCGGCGATGGCGGCGTTGTTCAGGTAGCAGTAGCCGCCCATCACTTCGGCGGCGGCATGGTGTCCGGGTGGGCGGCACAGGGCGAAGGCCGAATGGGCGCCTTGCTGGATGGCGGCCTGGGCGGTGAGTGCCACTTGCGCCGCGCTGTAGGCGGCCTGCCAGGTGCCGGCGGTGATCGGCGCGCCGGCGTCGAAGCTGTAGTAGCCCAGCTCGCCGTGCAGGCCGGTGGGCTTGACCTGGCGCAAGGTGCGCGCCGGCCAGGTGAAGGGCAGCAGGTCGCCGTCGTGGCCCAGTGCGGCCCAGCGCGCCCAGGCGCCTTCGAAGAAGTTCAGGTAGTCGGCGCTGTGGATGCGCTGCAGCGGGGCGCGGCCAAAATCGGTGGGGCCCTGGACTTCGCCGAGGTTGCGCTTTTTCACCTGTTCGAGCACATGGTCGGCGCGCGAGGGCATTTCGAAACACGGCATCAGCTGGCCGTCGATCAGCTCGCAGCGGCCGTGGTGCAGGCGGTGGTCATCGGAATAGATCGTCAGCATTTGTTGTTCTCCGGGTAATCACTGGCGTGGGCCCATTCTGCTGGGCGGCCGGTATACCGGGGGACGTTGCAAACGGCCAAAAGGGGATAAATATGGCCAAGTACATCCTGTTCCGGCCTCTTCGCGGGCAAGCCCGCTCCCACAGGAGTACCTCAGCTTTCAGTGCTGCGCAGAGCCTGTGGGAGCGGGCTTGCCCGCGAAGAGGCCGGAACAGGTCAACCGCGAAAATGGCTCGGCGCCACGCCACTCCAACGCTGGAAGGCATGCCTGAAACTCGCGGTTTCACTGAACCCCAGGGTTTCGGCAATCCGGTAGATCGGCATCTGGTCCTCGGCCAGCAACTGCTTGGCCCGCTCGAAGCGCAGCTCGTCCAGCAGCTGTTGATAACTGCTGCCCAGCGCCTGCAAATGCCGGCGCAGGGTGCGTGACGAGCAGTTCATCTGCCGCGCCAGCCCTTCAAGCCCGGGCGCGGCATCCAGCTGCTGCTGCAGCAACTGGCGAATGCGCCCCAGCCACGCCTGGCGCCCGGTGAACTCCAGGTTCAGGCGCCGGCAGCGTTCGCTCATGGCCTTGTGGGTGATGGGGTCGGCCAGCGGCAGTGGTGTGTCCAGCCAGCGCCGCTCGAAGGCAAAGGCGTTGTCGCCGGCCTCGAAGCCCAGCGGGCACTGGAATGCACCGGCGTAGAGCGTGTGGTAGCCCGGGCGGGCATGTTCGAAGCGCGCTGCCAGCAGCGGCAGCGGGCGGCCGAGCAGGTCGTCGCAGATGACTTTCAGCGACACCAGGCAGAACTCGGCGTTGAAGGCCGCCAGCGCCGGCGCGTCGTAATGCTCGCTGGCGCTCAGCCAGACCCGCTGGCCGTCATCCACCAGGCGCAGTTGGAAGACTGTTCCCAGCAGTGCCGGAAACTGCAGCGCCAGGCGCAGGGCGTCACCCAAAGTGGCACTGGAGAGCAGCGCGTAACCGAGCATGCCGTAGCACGACACATGCATGCGCCGGCCCAGTTCCAGGCCGATGTCCTCGCGCCGGGCCACGGCATTGGCGCACACCTGCAGCTCTTGCTGGGTGGTGATACGGGCATCGCTGTGGCCCAGGTCGGCCGGGCCTATGCCGCTGCCGGCGAGCATCTGCTGCGCGGCCACGCCGTCCTCCTGGAACACCTTGAGGATCAGCGATACCGCGTTGAGGGTGGTGAGGTGGCTGTGCAGCATGCTCGGTGTCCCGTTGGGCTGAGGGGCATTATGGAGCAAGTTGTGTGCCGGGCGGGGGTTAAGGCTTTGTGCCGGGTGTACCGGCCCTATCGCCGGCAAGCCGGCTCCTGCAGGGGGCGCGTGAGTTCCAGGCCCGTGCTGGCAGGCATAAAAAAAGGGCCCGGAGCGTGCGCTCGGGCCCTTGAAAGGCTGAGAGGTGTCTAGTCCCTCGACCTGGTGAGACTGTTTGCAGCGGCCGGGTTACGCCTTCAGCGGAACCAGACGTGGAGCGATCATGTTTTCCGGGCGCAGGATGTCGTTGAGCATCGCTTCGTCCAGCAGCTTCTCCTCGCGCACCAGTTCCAGCACGCCGCGGCCGGTTTCCAGGGCGACGCGGGCGATACGGGTGGCGTTTTCGTAGCCGATGTAAGGGTTCAGGGCGGTGACCAGGCCGATCGAGTGCTCGACCAGTTCACGGCAGCGCTGTTCGTTGGCAGTGATGCCGACGATGCAGTGCTCGCGCAGCATGTCCATGGCGCGTTGCAGCAGGCGGATCGAGTCGAAGATCTTGTAGGCGATCAGCGGCTCCATCACGTTCAGCTGCAGCTGGCCACCTTCGGCGGCGACGGTCAGGGCCAGGTCGTTGCCCATGATGGCGAAGGCCACCTGGTTGACGGCCTCAGGGATAACCGGGTTGACCTTGCCTGGCATGATCGAGCTGCCTGGCTGGCGCGCCGGCAGGTTGATCTCGTTGATGCCGGTGCGCGGGCCGCTGGACAGCAGGCGCAGGTCGTTGCAGATCTTCGACAGCTTGACCGCGGTACGCTTGAGCATGCCGGAGAACAGCACGAAGGCACCCATGTCGGAGGTGGCTTCGATCAGGTCGGCAGCCGGTACCAGCGGCTGGCCGCTGATGGTGGCCAGGCGCTGCACGGCCAGGGCCTGGTAGCCCGGGTCGGCGTTGATGCCGGTACCGATGGCGGTGCCGCCCAGGTTGATTTCGGTCAACAGTTCCGGGGCCAGCGAGCGCAGGCGCTGCAGGTCTTCGGTCATGGTGGTGGCGAAGGCGCGGAATTCCTGGCCCAGGGTCATCGGCACGGCGTCCTGCAGTTGGGTGCGGCCCATCTTCAGTACGTGGTCGAACTCTTTACCTTTGGCAGCGAAGGCCTGGATCAGGCTGTCGAGGCTGGCCAGCAGGGCGTCGTGGCCCAGCAGCAGGCCCAGGCGGATGGCAGTCGGGTAGGCGTCGTTGGTCGACTGCGCCATGTTCACGTCGTTGTTCGGGTGCAGGTACTGGTACTCACCCTTCTGGTGGCCCATGGCCTCCAGCGCGATGTTGGCGATGACTTCGTTGGCGTTCATGTTGGTGGAAGTACCAGCACCGCCTTGAATCATGTCCACCACGAACTGCTCGTGGTAGTCGCCTTTGATCAGGCGCCCGCAGGCTGCGCTGATGGCAGCATGCTTGGCATCGCTCAGGTGCCCCAGCTCACGGTTGGCGTCAGCAGCGGCCTGCTTGACCATCGCCAGGCCCACTACCAGTTTCGGGTAGTGCGACAGCGGAACGCCGGAGAGGTGGAAGTTGTTGGCAGCGCGCAGGGTCTGGATGCCGTAGTAGGCATCGGCAGGGACTTCAAGGGTGCCAAGCAGATCTTTTTCGACGCGGAACGATGCAGCGGAGGACATGATGGATATCATCTCGATTTTGACCCGGCACATGCCGGAATGGCGCCAATCCTAGGCCTGAAGCCAATTTTGCGGCCAATGCTGTTGCACGCTAACCTATGCACAAACGGCATACGGTTTGGTGTGACGCCGATTGACAATCGAGCGTGTTCCATTTTGGTGCACGCGTTGCGGAGTAGTCGATGAACCTCGAAAGCAAATGGCTGGAGGACTTCAGTGCCCTGGCTTCCACGCGCAGTTTTTCGCAGGCTGCGGAGCGTCGTTTCGTCACCCAGCCGGCCTTCAGCCGGCGTATTCGCAGCCTTGAGGCGGCGTTGGGGCTGACCTTGGTCAACCGCTCGCGCACACCGATCGAGCTGACCGAGGCCGGGCAGCTGTTTCTCGTCACAGCGCGTACTGTTGTCGACCAGTTGAGCGAAGTTCTCCGCCATTTGCATCATCTTGAAGGTGGCCAGGGTGAGGTCATCCAGGTGGCGGCAGCGCACTCGCTGGCATCGGGGTTTTTCCCGCGTTGGGTGGCGCAACTGCGCAACGATGGTTTGAACATCGCCACCCGCCTGGTTGCGACTAACGTAGGGGATGCCGTGCACGCCCTGCGCGAGGGTGGCTGCGACCTGATGCTGGCGTTCTATGACCCGGACGCGGCGCTGCAGATGGACGCCGAGATCTTCCCGTCGCTGCACATGGGCACCACCGAGATGCTGCCGGTGTGCGCCGTGGGGCCTGACGGCAAGCCGATGTTCGACCTGGAAGGCGAGGGCAGCGTGCCGCTGCTGGCCTACAGCGCCGGGGCTTTCCTCGGGCGTTCGGTCAACCTGCTGCTGCGCCAGCGCAACCTGCGCTATACCACTGTCTATGAAACTGCCATGGCCGACAGCCTCAAGAGCATGGCGCTGGAAGGCATGGGCATCGCCTGGGTGCCGCGGTTGTCGATGCGCGGCGAGCTGGAGCGTGGTGAGCTGGTGATCTGTGGCGGCAGCCAGTGGCATGTGCCGCTGGAAATTCGCCTGTACCGTTGCGCCCTGGTGCGCAAGGCCAACGTGCGGCTGTTGTGGCGCAAGCTCGAAGGCGGGCCGGCGGCAGTTGACTCCAAAGTCAGCCAAACCCCCGAAAAATAAGGCCGACAGTTGGTCGCCGGGGGTGCCGTGACGGCGTCGCGTTACGCTATACTGCGCGGCCTTTCGACCGGACAGCTCCGGTCCGGATCAGCAAACAAGCCACGCCGGTCGTCCCGCGTGGCTTGTTGTTTTTTGACGCGCCTGCGGGCGCACAAGCGAAGAGGCTCGACGATGAGTGCACTGGTTGGCGTGATCATGGGCTCCAAGTCCGATTGGTCCACCCTTAGCCACACCGCCGATATGCTGGAAAAACTCGGCATTCCCTACGAAGTGAAGGTGGTTTCCGCCCACCGCACCCCGGACCTGCTGTTCCAGTACGCCGAAGAGGCCGAAGGCCGCGGCATCGAGGTGATCATCGCCGGTGCCGGCGGTGCTGCCCACCTGCCAGGCATGTGCGCCGCCAAGACCCACCTGCCGGTGCTGGGCGTGCCGGTGCAGTCGTCGATGCTGTCGGGCGTCGATTCGCTGCTGTCGATCGTGCAGATGCCGGCCGGCGTACCGGTCGCCACCCTGGCCATCGGCCGTGCCGGTGCGATCAACGCCGCGCTGCTGTCGGCGAGCATCCTCGGTGCCAAGTACCCGCAGTATCACGCGGCACTGAAGCAGTTCCGCACCGAGCAGACCGACACCGTGCTGGACAATCCAGACCCGCGCCAGGCTTGAGGCTGACTTTATGAAGATCGGTGTAATCGGTGGTGGCCAGCTGGGCCGCATGCTGGCCCTGGCGGGCACCCCGCTGGGCATGAACTTCGCCTTCCTCGACCCGGCGCCGGACGCCTGCGCAGCGCCCTTGGGCGAGCACCTGCGCGCCGACTACGGCGACCAGGACCACCTGCGCCAGCTGGCCGACGAAGTCGACCTGGTGACCTTCGAGTTCGAAAGCGTGCCGGCCGAGACCGTCGCCTTCCTTTCGCAGTTCGTGCCGGTGTACCCCAGCGCCGAAGCCCTGCGCATCGCCCGCGACCGCCTGTTCGAAAAGAGCATGTTCCGCGACCTGGGCATCCCCACCCCGGCCTTCGCCGACATCCTCTCGCAAGCCGACCTGGACGCCGCGGTGGCCAGCATCGGCCTGCCGGCCGTGCTGAAAACCCGCACCCTGGGCTACGACGGCAAGGGCCAGAAGGTATTGCGCAAGCCTGAAGACGTGGTCGACACCTTCGCCGAACTGGGCAGCGTGCCGTGCCTGCTGGAAGGCTTCGTGCCGTTCACCGGCGAAGTGTCGCTGGTGGCCGTGCGTGCCCGCGATGGCGAAACCCGCTTCTACCCGCTGGTGCACAACACCCACGACAGCGGCATTCTCAAGCTGTCGGTGGCAAGCGACGCGCACCCGCTGCAGGCCCTGGCCGAAGACTACGTCGGCCGTGTGCTCAAGCAACTGGACTACGTTGGCGTGATGGCCTTCGAGTTCTTCGAGGTCGACGGTGGCCTGAAGGCCAACGAAATCGCCCCACGGGTGCACAACTCCGGGCACTGGACCATCGAAGGCGCCGAGTGCAGCCAGTTCGAAAACCACCTGCGCGCCGTTGCCGGCCTGCCGCTGGGCTCGACCGCCAAGGTCGGCGAGAGCGCCATGCTCAACTTCATCGGCGAAGTGCCGGCGGTGGACAAGGTCGTGGCTATCGACGACTGCCACCTGCACCACTACGGCAAGGCGTTCAAGCTTGGGCGCAAGGTTGGCCACGCCACCCTGCGCTGCCAGGATATGGCCACCCTCAAGGCCAAGATCGCCGAAGTAGAGGCGTTGATCGCCGGCTGATCGAACTTCTTTCGGTCTGTAGCCCTCTGAAATGGCAACTCGCCAAAGCGCTGTCTAGGCTTTGGCGTGTTCCATCTTCAATTATCGAGGGATTGCCATGGGCATCATTGGAACCATCTTCATCGGCCTGATCGTCGGCCTGCTGGCGCGTTTCCTGAAACCGGGCGACGACAGCATGGGCTGGATCATGACCATCCTGCTCGGTATTGCAGGCTCTTTGGTCGCCACCTATGGCGGGCAGGCGCTGGGCATTTACCAGGCGGGGCAGGCCGCGGGCTTCTTCGGGGCCCTGGTGGGCGCCATTCTGCTGTTGGTGATCTACGGCTTCATCAAGAAGAACTGAACACAGGCTAGAATGCCCGGCAATTCAATCCTGAGTTGCCGAGCATTTCCATGCGAGCGTTATTTCTCATTCCCCTGCTGCTGGCCAGCACCCTGGCCCATGCCGAGCTGCCCGAAACCGACTGGCTGGAGCTGATGCCCAAGTCGGACCAGAAGGCTCTCGAGCAGATGCCCGAAATCGACCACAACTCCCCGGAAGCCATGGGCACCTTCACCGACAAGGGTGGCCTGAAGCAGAGCAAGGGCCTGCCGGCGGTGATGTATTCGACCAAGACCGTGGCTGCCATGAACGGCAAGCAGATCCGCCTGGGCGGCTACCCGGTGCCGCTGGAAAGCGACGCCAAGGGCAACAGCACGCTGTTCTTCCTGGTGCCCTACCCGGGGGCCTGCATCCACGTGCCGCCGCCGCCGCCGAACCAGCTGGTGCTGGTGCGCTACCCCAAGGGGCTGAAGATCGACGATATCTACACGCCGCTGTGGGTTACCGGGCAGTTGAAGGTGGAGAAGGTCAGCAATGACCTGGCCGATGCGGCCTATGCGCTGGATGCCGGGAAGGTGAGGGTGGTGGAAGACGCCGACCTGTAAGGGCCCTATCGCCGGCAAGCCGGCTCCTACAGGGCTCAGGCCTGCGCTGTACCTGTAGGAGATCACCCAGCCCTTTCGGGCTGCGCTGTCGCGCAGAGAACTAGTCTCGCAGATGTACCGCGCCCACTGTGGGAAGCGGCCTTGTGTCGCGATGGGCTGCGCAGCAGCCCCGGCAATTTTGCATGAGGCCGAGGCCTTGGGCCGCTTTGCGCCCCATCGCGACACAAGGCCGCTTCCCACAGAGACAGTGTTAAATCAATGAGTTGTAGTTTTCTCTATGAGAGCCGGCTTGCCGGCGATGAGGCGATTGGCTCAGAGCGCCTGGCTGCCGATCACCAGCCCCAGCGCATGGCTGGCCCCTGGCTTGAGCTCCACCACGTCATCCCACACATTCGCCGTCTCGATGCACAGCATGCGCTGCCAGCCATCGTCGGCCATGTCCGGCAGCTCCTTGGCCCGCTCAGTCCAAGGGTTCCAGATCACCGCCGAGCGCGAACCGCTGCTGGTCAGGATAATGCGCCGTTGCCACTGCGGGTCGACAATGCTCAAGGTTTGCGGGGTATCGAGGTAGATCCGGTCGGTCTCGCCGGCAAAGCCCAGCGCGCCGTGCTGCTGGCGCTGCTGCCAGTCGGCCAGGGTCTCGATGTAGCTGAGCCCCTCGACCCCTTCAACCTGTGCCTGGCGCACGTCGCTGACGGCAAAGTAGCTGTGCAGGGCCTGGCTGATGGTCACCGGGCTGTCGCCGTGGTTGCGGCTGATGAGGGTCAGCTTCAGGTCGCTTGCCAGCTCTACCTGCAGGGTCAGGACCACGTTGTGGGCCCAGCCCGGCAGTTGGCCCTGCGCCTGGGGCAAGGTGAAGGTGACGCTCAGCCCCTCGCCTTGCTGGTCGGCAGCCAATAGTTGCCAGTCGCGGGTACGGGCCAGGCCATGCGCCGGCGCATCACTGCCGGTGTACATGGCTTGCACCGGCTCAGGGTTGCGTTGCAGGTTGCCGAACCAGGGCCAGCACACCGGTACCCCGGCACGTACCGACTTGCCCTGGCGCAAGATGGCGTCTTCGCTCAGCCACAGCAGCGGCGGCTCGCCCACGCGCTGGTAGCTGAGAATCTGCGCGCCCTGCTGGGCGATCAGCAGCTCGGCGTGGGCGGTGGTCAGGCGCCAGCAGTTCAGCTCGCCGTGTTGTTCGGTTTCGATCCGTGGGATAACCATGCGCTCGTCTCAAAGGTTGCAGTGAGGCGTTGGACCCCATGCCAGGCAACGAGTTTACCGCGCGGCTATCTCAGCGACGAGGTACCGAACGGGTGCGGCCACTGCCGTCGATGGCGACGAACACGAACACCGCCTCGGTGACCTTGCGCCATTCGCTGGACAGCGGGTCGTCGCTCCACACCTCGACCATCATCTGGATCGAGCTGCGGCCGATTTCCAGGGTCTGGGTATAGAACGACAGCTGCGCGCCCACCGCCACCGGCACTAAAAAGGCCATGCGGTCGATGGCCACCGTGGCCACTCGGCCGCCGGCGACGCGGCTGGCCATGGCGGTGCCGGCCAGGTCCATCTGGGCGACCAGCCAGCCGCCGAAGATATCGCCGAAGCCGTTGGTCTCGCGCGGCAGCGCGGTGATCTGCAGGGCCAGGTCGCCCTGCGGGATAGGATCTTCTTGTTCGAGCTCAATCATGCCGTGGGGCCTCTGACCCGTGACGCTTCGTTGGTGGCGCAGTGGAGGACGCCGTGAAAACGCTTCAGCCGGACACTGACGTCGCTTCGGGGGCGGCCAAAGGGAGACTCTGCGAAACAGTCTGACAGTACTGACTTACGTTTTCGCACAACATCCCGTGATAAACGCAACCTTTTTCTACGAACGGCCAGTATATAGACCATCACAGCCAGCGACGACCGTGCATTCGTGAATATCTGTACGGACTTTGTATGCTATCGGCCGCACTTTGCAATTTGTTATCTTCACCGGCTGAACATTCCAGAAGCCGCACGCCAAGCGGCCTGCACTCCAACAAGAGAACGTCGATGACCTCCGTGCCCAGCAGTATCGAGCAGCCGTCCCGGCCGCTGACCCGCAGTGACTACAAGACCCTTTCGCTGTCTGCCCTGGGCGGTGCGCTGGAGTTCTACGACTTCATCATCTTCGTGTTCTTCGCAACCGTAGTGGGCAAGCTGTTCTTCCCCGCCGACATGCCCGAGTGGCTGCGCCTGATGCAGACCTTCGGCATCTTCGCCGCCGGCTACCTGGCGCGGCCGCTGGGCGGCATCGTCATGGCCCACTTCGGCGACCTGCTGGGGCGCAAGAAGATGTTCACCCTGAGCATCTTCATGATGGCCCTGCCGACCCTGGTGATGGGCCTGCTGCCGACTTATGCACAGATCGGCCTGTGGGCGCCGATTCTGCTGCTGCTGATGCGCGTCATCCAGGGCGCGGCCATCGGCGGCGAGGTGCCGGGCGCCTGGGTGTTCGTCTCCGAGCACGTACCGGCGCGCAACACCGGTTACGCCTGCGGCACCCTGACCGCCGGCCTGACCTCGGGCATTTTGCTGGGCTCGATGGTGGCCACGCTGATCAACACGGTCTACACCCCGGAAGAAGTGGCGGACTACGCCTGGCGTATCCCGTTCCTGATGGGCGGGGTGTTCGGCCTGTTCTCGGTGTACCTGCGCCGCTGGCTGCACGAAACTCCGGTGTTCGCCGAAATGCAGCAGCGCAAGGCCCTGGCCGAAGAGCTGCCGCTGCGCGCCGTGCTGCGTGACCACCGCGGTGCGGTGATCCTGTCGATGCTGCTGACCTGGCTGTTGTCGGCCGGCATCGTGGTGGTGATCCTGATGACCCCGGCGTTGCTGCAGAGCCTCTATCACATCAGCCCCACCGATTCGCTCAAGGCCAACAGCCTGGCCATCGTGCTGCTGAGCGTCGGTTGCATCACCGCCGGCAGCCTGGCCGACCGCTTTGGCGCAGGCCGGGTGTTCGTGGTTGGCAGCCTGCTGCTGCTGGCAAGCTCGTGGAGCTTCTACCACAGCCTGCCGACCCGCCCGGACCTGCTGTTCCCGCTGTACGCCGTGACCGGCCTGTGCGTAGGGGTGATCGGCGCGGTGCCTTACGTGATGGTCAAGGCGTTCCCGGCGGTGGTGCGTTTCAGCGGCCTGTCGTTCTCCTACAACCTGGCCTACGCCATCTTCGGCGGCCTGACCCCGATGGTGGTTACCGGGCTGCTCAAAGTCAGCCCGATGGCGCCGGCGTACTACGTGGCGTGCCTGTGTGCGCTGGGGTTGTTGGTGGGGATCTATTTGCTGGCGAAGAAACGCTGACCGGAACGGGGGTTACAGGATTCCCTCCAAAACAGCCTTAGGGACATCCCTTTCAAGGTGGTCGCGTCAGGGCTGGCAGGCGCTTGCCGAGGATTCGCGTGAGGGCCTCCAAGTGCTCGCCACAATCCCTGCAGCGCCTACGAGATCGAGCGCCGCGCGGGCGGCGCTCGATCTCGTAGGCGCTGCAAGGGCAGTGGCGAGCACCTGACAGCCCTGACGCGGAACACCTTGAACGGGATGGGCCTTAGGGGCGCTATTTGCGCTCAAGGAGCAGATAGGCCGTCCATACCGACATGAAGGGCGTGACGAAGAAGAAAACAAAGGTGTTGGGCTCTTGTTTGAATGCGTTTAGCGACCACCAGAATGAGAGCAGGCTGAGAGGGAGATTCGAGATCACCAAAACTCCCAATCTCAGCGCTTCGCTCTGACGCCTGGCAAGTACCCATACCGTGACATTTCCCCCCAAGCAAATCACCAATGGTATGCAGAACAACATTAAAACGAGCACATAGGCAGCGGTGCCTGTTCGATCGTAGCCAAGGCCGAAGATCAGAATGAGGCCTAGTGAAGTCATCGTGGGTGCCGCGAGGATGCGCACCAGCAGCTTCAGCCATGAGACTTTTACTACGCCGGCTGGCAGCGAGGTGGGGGTATTGGTTTCTGAGTCCATGGACACTGGGTGTGAAAATCCGAAAGTTGGCTGCCAAAGGCAGGGTGGCCCAGATCATAGGTTCATTTTTTCTAGGAAGCGTCTAGAAACGCTGTAGGCCTTTTCCTGGCGGCTCCGGTCTGTTGATCAGATCGTAATTTATCGAGTTGGCTGGGCTCGTGTGGGGGGCGGCGGGCTTACCCCGCGTAAGCCGGGCCTGGAAAACTGATGTCATGGCACCGGCGATGCCGGTGATCGCGGGGCAAGCCCGCTCCCACGCAATTGCTCACGCAGCCGTTTCCCCGCGAGGCGGCGCGCCGCTCCTGAAACATCCTGCAAAGGCCATCCCCGACTACCGGTGATGGCCTTTCATCCAATTGTCACATTCGAGTCATATCGTGTTCATGCGGCCTGCTGATACTTGGGCCCGTTCCATCACAACCCCTACGATATTCCTGCTAGGAGCAAGGCATGAAACTGAAGCGTTTGATGGCGGCCCTGACCTTTGCCGCCGCTGGCGTTGCCACCGCCAATGCGGTCGCCGCTGTCGACCCAGCAATCCCGACCTACACCAAGACCACCGGTGTATCGGGTAACCTCTCCAGCGTCGGTTCCGACACCCTCGCGAACCTGATGACCCTGTGGGCCGAGGCCTACAAGAAGGAATATCCGAACGTAAACATCCAGATCCAGGCTGCTGGCTCGTCCACCGCGCCACCCGCCCTGACCGAAGGCACCGCCAACCTGGGCCCGATGAGCCGCAAGATGAAGGACGTCGAGCTGCAGGCCTTCGAGCAGAAGTACGGCTACAAGCCTACCGCCATCCCGGTTGCCGTCGACGCCCTGGCGGTCTTCGTGCACAAGGATAACCCGATCAAAGGCCTGACCATGGCTCAGGTCGACGCGATCTTCTCCTCCACCCGCCTGTGCGGTGGCAAGGCTGAAATCAAAACCTGGGGCGACGTTGGCGTGAAGGGCGACCTGGCCAACAAGCCAATCCAGCTGTTCGGCCGCAACTCGGTATCGGGCACCTATGGCTACTTCAAGGAAGAAGCCCTGTGCAAAGGCGACTTCAAGCCTAACGTCAACGAACAGCCTGGCTCGGCTTCGGTCGTGCAGTCGATCAGCTCTTCGCTGAACGGCATCGGCTACTCGGGTATCGGCTACAAGACCGCTTCGGTCAAGACCGTCGCCCTGGCCAAGAAAGAAGGCGGCGAGTTCATCGAAGACAACGAAGCCAACGCCCTGAACGGTACCTACCCGCTGTCGCGCTTCCTGTACGTCTACGTCAACAAGGCGCCGAACAAGCCTCTGGCCCCGCTGGAAGCCGAGTTCGTCAAGCTGGTGCTGTCGCAAGCTGGCCAGCAAGTTGTCGTGAAGGACGGCTACATCCCGCTGCCTGCCAAAGTGGTCGACAAGACCCTGGCTGACCTGGGCCTGTCCCACGCCGGCAACGTTGCCAAGAAGTAATTAGGCAGTAACCGGAAGGGGCTGGCAGCCAATGCGCCGGCCCCTCTCCACGAATTCGTCAGTCCGAGGCCAGGGTACCTGCGCGTCGGGCTTTGTTGCGTCACTGCACTGTCATGTTTTTGTCATACGGGACCGCTAGGGTGTGCGCATGAATGATCTGGCCAACTCCACCATGACCCAAAATTCTCCTCCGGTGCGCATTGATTTCAATACGCCCGAGTTGCAACGCAAGCGCCGCATGCGCGCCCTCAAGGATCGCCTGACCCGCTGGTATGTACTGGTGGGCGGGCTTGCCGTGCTGGCAGCGATCACGCTGATCTTCTTCTACCTGGCCTACGTGGTGCTGCCGCTGTTCCAGGGCGCCGAGTTGACCAGCAAGAAAGCCCTGGAGCCGACCTGGCTGCAGCAGGATGCCGGCAAGCCGCTGATGATCGCCCTCGAGGAGCAGAACCTCGTGGGCATGCGTGTTTCTGACAAGGGCCAGGCCCTGTTCTTCGATACCAAGACCGGTAACGAACTCAAGCGTGTCGACCTGCCGCTGCCCGCCGGCACCCAGGTCAGCTCGATCGGCAGCGACCAGCCGGGCAGCCCGCTGGTGGTGCTGGGCCTGAGTAACGGCCAGGCGATCGTGTTCCACCACACCTACAAGATCACCTACCCGGACAACAAGAAGACCATCGAAGCGGGTATCGACTACCCCTATGGTCAGGCGCCGTTCACCCTGAGTGACGAAGGCCGCGCGCTGGAGCACGTCAGCGTCAACGTCAATGGCGAAACCCTGCTGCTGGCCGGCTCCACCGGCGCGCAACTGCAGGTGGTCGAGCTGTCGCGCACCGAGAACATGATGACCGGTGAGGTGACCACCGAGCAGAACCGCATCGTCCTGCCGCAAATGACCGAGACGGTGAAGAACATCTTCATCGACCCGCGCCAGCAGTGGCTGTACGTGGTCAACGGTCGCGCCACCGCCGATGTGTTCAGCCTGCGCGAAAAAAGCCTCAACGGCCGCTACAAGCTGCTCGAAGACGGCAACGCCGAAATCACCGCCAGCGGTCAGCTGGTGGGCGGTATCTCGCTGATCTTCGGTGACTCCAAGGGTGGCCTGAGCCAGTGGTTCATGGCCCGTGACCCGGATGGCGAGCAACGCCTCAAGTTGATCCGCAGCTTCCAGCTGGGCAAGGCCCCGGTGGTGCAGATCGACGCCGAAGAGCGCCGCAAGGGCTTCATCGCCCTGGACAGCGAAGGCAAGCTGGGTGTGTTCCACAGCACCGCGCACCGCACCCTGCTGGTAGAGCCGGTCGCCGAAGGCGCAGGCATTCTGGCCCTGTCGCCGCGTGCCAACCGCATCATCGTCGAAGAGGGTGGCAAGCTGCTACCGCTGAGCCTGCGCAACCCGCACCCGGAAATCTCCTTCAGCGCGCTGTGGGGCAAGGTCTGGTACGAGAACTACGACGAGCCTAAATACGTTTGGCAGTCGACCGCCTCGAACACCGACTTCGAACCCAAGCTGAGCCTGTCGCCACTGACCTTCGGTACGCTCAAGGCCGCGTTCTACGCGATGATCCTGGCCGCTCCGCTGGCGATTGCCGCCGCCATCTACACCGCCTACTTCATGGCCCCGGGCATGCGCCGCAAGGTCAAGCCGGTGATCGAGCTGATGGAAGCGATGCCGACGGTGATCCTCGGCTTCTTCGCCGGCCTGTTCCTGGCGCCGTACCTTGAAGGCCACCTGCCGGGCGTGTTCAGCCTGCTGCTGATCCTGCCGGTGGGCATCCTGGTGGCGGGCTTTGCCTGGAGCCGCCTGCCGGAGTCGATCCGCCTGCGTATCCCGGACGGCTGGGAAGCAGCCATCCTGATCCCGGTGATCCTGGCCATCGGCTGGTTCGCCCTGAGCATGAGCCCGTTCCTGGAAAGCTGGTTCTTCGGCGGCGACATGCGCCTGTGGATCACCCACGATCTGGGCATCACCTACGACCAGCGCAACGCCCTGGTAGTGGGTATCGCCATGGGCTTTGCGGTCATCCCGAACATCTACTCCATCGCCGAAGACGCCGTGTTCAGCGTGCCGCGCAGCCTGACCCTGGGCTCGCTGGCACTCGGTGCCACGCCGTGGCAGACCCTGACCCGCGTGGTCATCCTCACCGCCAGCCCGGGTATCTTCTCGGCGCTGATGATCGGCATGGGCCGTGCGGTGGGCGAGACCATGATCGTGCTGATGGCCACCGGCAACACCCCGGTGATGGAACTGAACCTGTTCGAGGGCATGCGCACCCTGGCCGCCAACGTGGCCGTGGAAATGCCTGAATCGGAAGTCGGTGGCAGCCACTATCGTGTGCTGTTCCTCGCCGCCCTCGTGCTGCTGATGTTCACGTTCATCATGAACACCTTGGCCGAGCTGATTCGCCAGCGCCTGCGCAAGAAATACTCGTCGCTTTGATAGAAAGGTAGAGATCCGTGAAAAAGGATTCCCTCAAAGGCTGGTTCAAGAGCGGCGCCCCCGGCGTCTGGATCAGCGGTGGCGCGGTGGCCATGGCGGTCATCATGACCATTGGTCTGCTGTCCGTGATCGCCGTACGCGGTTTGGGCCACTTCTGGCCGGCCGACCTGATCCAGGCCACCTACAAGGTGCCTGGCCAGGCCGACCATGTGATCATCGGTGAAGTGGTACAGAAGGAAGAAGTACCGCGCGAACGCCTGAAGAGCGCCGGCTTGCCGGTGCCTGACCAGGGCCCGGAGTTCATGACCCGCGAGCTGGTCAAGATCGGTAACCGCGACCTCAACGGCAGCGACTTCACCTGGCTGGTCGGCGACTGGCTGGTGGACGAGCAAAAGCCCGCCGAGCTGATCGCCCTGGAGCGCCGCGAGTGGGGCAACTTCTACGGCTTCCTGGTCAGCGTCAAGGAAGAAGGCCGTGTGGTCGCCCAGGGCCCTGAGGCCTGGAACGAGCTGCAAACCCGCCTCAAGCGTGCCAGCGACCTCAACGACCAGCTGGTCAAGCTCGAGAAAAAGGACATCGGTGCCATCAACCATGGCCTGGAGCGCCTGCGCCTGCACAGCCGCAAGCTGGAGCTGGACGGCAAGCTGGACGCCGCCGCCCAGGCCGACATGGACGCCGAGCGCGCCGAGCTGAACAACCGTTACAAGGCCATCGAGGACCGCCTCACCGGCCTGCACCAGGCCTTCGCCCGCGACAGCCTGGTAGCCCGCGACGGCAACGGCCGCGAAGTGGAGATCAACCTCAGCAAAGTGGTCCACGCGATCCAGCCGAACGCCATGTCCGGCATGACCAAGATGGGTACCTACTTCGCCAAGGTGTGGGAATTCCTCAGCGACGACCCGCGTGAAGCCAACACCGAAGGCGGTATTTTCCCGGCCATCTTCGGCACCGTGATGATGACCCTGATCATGGCCGTGATCGTCACCCCGTTCGGCGTGCTGGCGGCGGTGTACCTGCGCGAATACGCACGGCAAGGCCCGGTGACCCGCCTGATCCGCATTGCGGTGAACAACCTGGCGGGCGTTCCGGCGATCGTCTACGGCGTGTTCGGCCTGGGCTTCTTCGTCTACGTGCTGGGTGGCTCCATCGACCGATTGTTCTTCCCCGAGTCGCTGCCGGCACCCACGCTGGGTACCCCGGGCCTGCTGTGGGCATCCTTGACCCTGGCGCTGCTGGCGGTGCCGGTGGTGATCGTGGCCACCGAGGAAGGCCTGGCGCGTATCCCGCGGACCGTGCGTGAAGGCTCCCTGGCCCTGGGCGCGACCAAGGCCGAGACCTTGTGGAAGATCGTCCTGCCGATGGCCAGCCCGGCCATGATGACCGGCATGATTCTCGCCGTGGCCCGCGCCGCCGGCGAAGTGGCCCCGCTGATGCTGGTGGGTGTGGTGAAGCTGGCGCCGTCGCTGCCGCTGGACGGCAACTACCCGTACCTGCACCTGGACCAGAAGATCATGCACCTGGGCTTCCATATCTACGACGTCGGCTTCCAGAGCCCCAACGTCGAGGCCGCGCGGCCGCTGGTGTACGCCACCGCGCTGCTGCTGGTGATGGTGATTGCCACCCTGAACCTCTCGGCGGTGTGGATTCGTAACCACCTGCGCGAGAAGTACAAGGCCCTCGACAGCTGATTTCCAAGCCTTAAGCCACAAGCGGCAAGCTCCCTGCAGATTGCCGCTTTGCTCAAACTTGCAGCTTGCAGCTGATAGCCTGCAGCTACAAAAGGAGTAAGAACATGCAACACGAAGCTCATACCCACGGCATCGACATGGCGGCCCTGGGCCGCGACAAGCAGAGCCTGCGCCTGGCCGAAGAGACCGTGGCCATCGAAGTGCCTGGCCTGTCGCTGTTCTACGGCGATAAGCAAGCGCTGTTCGACGTGCAGATGAACATCCCCAAGCAGCGCGTGACCGCCTTCATCGGCCCGTCCGGCTGCGGCAAGTCCACGCTGCTGCGTACCTTCAACCGCATGAACGACCTGGTTGACGGCTGCCGCGTCGAGGGCGCCATCAACCTGTACGGCAACAACATCTACCGCAAGGGCGAGGACGTGGCCGAGCTGCGTCGCCGGGTGGGCATGGTGTTCCAGAAGCCCAACCCGTTCCCCAAGACCATCTACGAAAACGTGGTCTACGGCCTGCGCATCCAGGGCATCAACAAAAAGCGCACCCTCGACGAAGCCGTCGAGTGGGCCCTGAAGGGCGCGGCTTTGTGGGACGAGGTCAAGGACCGCCTGCACGATTCGGCACTGGGCCTGTCCGGTGGCCAGCAGCAGCGTCTGGTGATCGCCCGTACCATCGCCGTGGAGCCTGAAGTACTGCTGCTCGACGAACCTTGCTCGGCACTGGACCCGATCTCCACGCTGAAGGTCGAAGAGCTGATCTACGAACTGAAATCCAAGTACACCATCGTCATCGTGACCCACAACATGCAACAGGCAGCCCGTGTTTCGGACTACACCGCGTTCATGTACATGGGCAAACTGGTGGAATTCGGTGATACCGACACCCTGTTCACCAACCCGGCGAAGAAGCAGACCGAAGACTACATCACCGGTCGTTACGGCTAACCACTGCTCTTGAGGAGCATTGGGACCTCTGTGGGAGCGGGTTTACCCGCGAACACCGGCAAAGCCGGTGCCACGCACCGCAGTGCCTGCTTCGCGGGTGAACCCGCTCCCACAGGTACAGGTGAGGCCGGAAATCCAGGGAACGATACGAACTACTTGAAGCTTGCAGCTTCTTCGCGGAGCGAAACGATGATCAACAAAGAAAGCCTTACCCATCACATCTCCCAGCAGTTCAACGCCGAGCTCGAAGAGGTGCGCAGCCACCTTCTGGCGATGGGCGGCCTGGTCGAGAAGCAGGTCAACGACGCGGTCACCGCGCTGATCGAGGCCGACTCGGGCCTGGCCCAGCAGGTGCGCGAGGTCGACGAGCAGATCAACCAGATGGAGCGCAACATCGACGAGGAGTGCGTGCGCATCCTCGCCCGTCGCCAGCCGGCGGCCTCCGACCTGCGCCTGATCATCAGCATCTCCAAGTCGGTGATCGACCTGGAGCGCATCGGTGACGAGTCGACCAAGATCGCCCGCCGCGCCATCCAGCTGTGCGAGGAAGGCGAGTCGCCACGCGGTTATGTAGAGGTGCGCCACATCGGCGACCAGGTGCGCAACATGGTGCGTGACGCTCTGGATGCCTTCGCCCGCTTCGACGCCGACCTTGCGCTGTCGGTGGCCCAGTACGACAAGACCATCGACCGCGAGTACAAGACTGCGCTGCGCGAGCTGGTCACCTACATGATGGAAGACCCGCGCTCGATCTCCCGGGTGCTCAGCGTGATCTGGGCGCTGCGTTCGCTGGAGCGCATCGGCGACCACGCGCGCAACATCTCGGAGCTGGTGATCTACCTGGTGCGCGGTACCGACGTGCGCCACATGGGCCTCAAGCGCATGAAGGCCGAAGTTGAAGGTACTGCCTCCAACGAGGGCGAAAGCGCTAATGTTCCGGCTGAACCGGACGATAAATAAGATTGCTCCCGAGCATCACGCCCGGCTTATGCCGGGCGTTTTCGTTTGTGGTCGAGCACCAGCAGGCACCCGCGAACGATCAGAGAAGTCCCGGCGTGACCAGTGGTTTGGCAAATTGCCATCAGTCGGCGGTATGCTAGTCGGGATTCAAGAGGAGTATCGATGAGTAAAGTCAATGTGCTGGTCGTGGACGATGCCCCGTTCATCCGCGATCTGGTAAGGAAGTGCCTGCGTAATGCCTTCCCAGGCATGGTGATCGAAGACGCGGTCAACGGCCGCAAGGCCATGGCCATGCTCGCCAAGGAGCGTTTCGACCTGGTCCTGTGCGACTGGGAGATGCCGGAAATGTCCGGCCTCGAGCTGCTGACCTGGTGCCGCCAGCAGGAAGAAATGAAAGCCATGCAGTTCATCATGGTGACCAGCCGTGGTGACAAGGAGAACGTGATCCAGGCCATCCAGGCCGGCGTCTCCGACTTTGTCGGCAAGCCGTTCACCAACGAGCAGCTGCTGACCAAGGTGAAAAAGTCCCTGACCAAGATCGGCAAGCTCGACAGCCTGATGGCCGGCGCCCAGGCCCGGGCCAACTCGGCCTTTGCCAACGACTCGCTCAGCGCCCTGACCGGCGGTCGCCCGGAGGCCGCCAAGGTGGCTGCGCCTGCTGCTGCCCCGGTTGCCGCAGCCGCCAAGCCGCTGATCAACGCGCCGACGCCCAGAAGCCCTGCCGCCGCCCCGGCTGGCCGTGGCCAGGGCCAACTGCGCCTGGCCAGTGGGCCGCAGGCTTGCGTCATCAAGGCCCTGAGCCTGAAAGAGGCCCTGCTGGTGGTGCGCCGCAGCGCCAACCTGCCGCAGGTGCTCGAAGGCGCGGTGCTGGACCTGGAGCAGGGCGACAACGCCGAGGTGGCGCGCCTGAACGGCTACCTGCATGCCATCGCCGCGTTGGAGCCAAAGCCTGAGAGCGACTGGCTGCAACTGACCTTCAAGTTCGTCGACCAGGATGCGCAGAAGCTCGACTACCTGTCGCGGCTGATCGCCCGCGGCACGACCCAGAAGCACTTCACGCCCGGGGCCTGAGCCTGGCGTAACGGCCCTATCGCCGGCAAGCCGGCTCCTACAGGCGACGCGATCCCTGTAGGAGCCGGCTTGCCGGCGATAGGGCCAGTACAGGCCAACCTCCCGACCAACTGTCATACCCCTCTCAAAACCGGCTGCTAGGCTTCGACAGACGTTATCTGTCAAATGGCCACCATCATGCCCGCCGCCCGCCTGCTGCTGTTCTGTGCGTTGTTCACGGCCTCGGCGTCGAGCCTGGGCATGACCATCTACAAGACCACCGACAACTACGGCGTGGTGTCCTACTCCGACCGCCCCAGCCCCGGCGCCAAGCCTTTCGTGTTCCGCGAGCAGATGCTCGAACGGGTGGATGGCAAGGTGCGCCTGCAGACCGAACCCTTCCCCGGCGGCGTGCGTTTTCTGGCGCGCAACGAGTTGTATGTACCGATGGAGGTCGAGCTGCGCCTGGACGGGCTGGCCAACGCCTTTGGTGGTAACGCACCGCGCATCGTGCGGCGGGTGGTGGCGCCGCGCTCGACCCTGCTGCTCAGCGCCGTGCTGGCCGCCCCGGGCGGGCCGCTGAAGTACAAGAGCAACTTCCAGTACGCCATGGGCGACCCGGTGCTGCGCTCGCAGGCCTACCGCTACCCGTTCCCGTGGAAGGGCGGGCCGTTTCGCATCAGCCAGGGCCCCAACGGGCGCTTCAGTCACTTCGGGCCCAAGGGCCGCTATGCCATCGACATCGCCATGCCCGAAGGCACGCCGATCATCGCCGCCCGCGGCGGGGTGGTGGTGAAGATCGAGAACCTGCAGACCGGCCGCGGCACCAACCCGGCGGGCAACTTCGTGCGCATTCTGCACCCGGACGGCACCATGGGTGTGTATCTGCACCTGATGCGTGGGTCGGTGGTAGTACGCGAAGGGCAGCAGGTGGTGGTGGGCCAGGCACTGGCCAAGTCGGGCAATACCGGCAACAGCAGCGGGCCGCACCTGCATTTTGTGGTGCAGCGCAACGTGGGGCTGGCGCTGGAGTCGATCCCCTACCAGTTCGACCGGCCGATAGGCGGGATGCCGGACTTTACGGCGGGGAACCCTTGAGCAGGTTTGCCTGAACCGGCCTCATCGCCGGCAAGCCGGCTCCTACAGGTTCAGCGCAGTTCTGAACGTTATGCGACCCCTGTAGGAGCGGCCTTGCCGGGGCGCCGGACCGGTCGGAAAGGGCTGCGCAGCAGCCCCAGGATTTCAGCTTCGCCGCACGAATTGCCGGGGCTGCTTCGCAGCCCTTTCGCGACACAAGGCCGCTCCTACAGGGATTGTGCAGGAGCGGCCCTGCGGCCGGGCTCAATCGAGCTTGAGCACCTTGGCCAGCACGATCTTCGGCCCTTTCATCTTCTTGATGATGATGCGCAGGCCTTCGACCTCCATCACTTCCTCTTCCTCGGGCACGCGCTTGAGGCTTTCGTACACCAGCCCGGCGAGGGTTTCGGCTTCGATGTGGTCCAGGTCGATGCCCAGCAGGCGCTCCACCTTGAACAGCGGCGTGTCACCGCGTACCAGCAGCTTGCCCGGCTGGTAGGCGAGGATGCCGCGCTCGGTCTTGCGGTGCTCGTCCTGGATATCGCCCACCAGCACTTCCAGCACGTCTTCCATGGTCAGGTAGCCGATCACCTTGCCGTCGGCCTCTTCCACCAGCACGAAGTGCGCGCCACCTTTGCGGAACTGCTCCAGCAACTGCGACAGCGGCATGTGCCGCGACACACGCTCCAGCGGGCGGGCCAGGTCTTCCAGGTCGATGGTTTCGGGCATCTGGTCCAGCTCGGCCAGCTCCAGCAGCAGGTCCTTGATGTGCAGCAGGCCGGTGAATTCCTCGCGCTCGGCGTCGTACACCGGGTAGCGGCTGAACTTGTGGCGGCGGAACAGGGCCAGGATCTGCTTGAGCGGCGCCTTGGCGTCGATGCTGACCATGTCCTCGCGGGAGTTGGCCCAGTCGACCACTTCCAGCTCGCCCATCTCAACCGCCGAGGCCAGCACGCGCATGCCCTGGTCGCTCGGGTCCTGGCCACGGCTGGAGTGCAGGATCAGCTTGAGCTCCTCGCGGCTGTAGTGGTGCTCGTGGTGCGGGCCAGGCTCACCTTGGCCGGCGATGCGCAGGATGGTGTTGGCGCTGGCATTGAGCAGGTAAATGGCCGGGTACATCGCCCAGTAGAACAGGTACAGCGGCACCGCCGTCCACAGCGACAGCAGCTCGGGCTTGCGGATCGCCCAGGACTTGGGCGCCAGCTCGCCAACCACGATGTGCAGGTAGGAGATGACGAAGAACGCGACGAAGAACGAGATGCCCTTGATCAGTTCGGGCGAATCGACGCCGAAGTAGGCCAGCAAAGGTTCGAGCAGGTGGGCGAAAGCCGGCTCGCCGACCCAGCCCAGGCCCAGCGAGGCCAGGGTGATGCCCAGCTGGCACGCCGACAGGTAGGCGTCGAGCTGGTTGTGCACCTTGCGCAGGATGCTGCCGCGCCAGCCATGCAGCTCGGCGATGGACTCGACGCGGGTGGCGCGCAGCTTGACCATGGCGAACTCGGCGGCAACGAAGAAGCCGTTGAGCAGCACCAGGAACAAGGCGAAGAGAATCATGCCGAAATCGGCGAACAACGAGGTGAGGCTGATACCAGGGGAAGGGTCCATGATGGGGTTTTTACAGGGTCCGTCGGTGAAATTAGGGGAAAAAAAGTGCCAGCGATTGCTGGCACAGGGGATCCAATGTAGCGGCTGGGGCGGCAAAAGCAAAGGGGCGCACTACCATCGCCGGGCAAGCCCGCAGGCTTATCCCTTGTTCGTGGCCAATTGTGCCGGCGCAAAATGACAGGTGAAGGTACTGCCGTGCCCCGGCACGCTGCTGATCTCCAGCTTGCCGCGGTGGCGCATCAGCACGTGCTTGACGATCGCCAGCCCCAAGCCGGTGCCGCCGGTGTTGGAGGCGCGGCTGGAATCGACCCGGTAGAAGCGCTCGGTCAGGCGCGGCAGGTGCTTGGCCTCGATGCCCACCCCCGAATCCTGCACGCTCAAATGCGCGCCCTGTTCGTCGGCCCACCAGCGAATACGGATATTGCCTTCGTCCTGGGTGTACTTGACGGCGTTGAACACCAGGTTGGAAAACGCGCTGCGCAGCTCCGACTCGCTGCCCTTGAGGCGAATGCCGGGCGCCGCTTCCAGGCTGATGCGCTGGTTGCGCGGGCCGGACAGCGCCTGGGCGTCGTTCTTGATGGCCGTCAGCAGGCTGTCGACCAGCACCGGCTGGTTGTCCGAGGGGTAGTCGGTGGCTTCGAGCTTGGCCAGCAGCAGCAGGTCGTTGAGCAGGGTCTGCATGCGCGAGCCCTGGGCGCTCATCTGTTGCAGGGCGCGGCCCCAGCGCGGGTTCACGCCTTCGACATTGTCCAGCAGGGTTTCCAGGTAGCCGGTGATCACCGTCAGCGGCGTGCGCAGCTCGTGGGAGACGTTGGCGACGAAGTCCTTGCGCATCTGTTCGAGCTGGTGAATACGGGTGACATCGCGCACCAGCATCAGGTGCTCGTTGTTGCCGTAGCGGGTGAGTTGCAACTGCACCCGCAGGCGGTCATTGATCGGCGAGGGGATCTCGAGCGGCTCGGCATAGTTTTCCGCCTCGAAGTATTCCTTGAAGCGCGGGTGGCGCACCAGGTTGGTCACCGGCTGGCCGCCGTCCTGCGGGGTCTTGAAGCCCAGCAGGGTTTCCGCGGCGCGGTTCCACCACTCAAGGTTGCCTTCGCTGTCGAGCATGATCACCGCATCGCGCAGGGCGGCGGTGGACTCCTGCACCCGGTCGATCACCGCCTGCAGGCGCCCGCGCACGCGCTGGTCGCGCCGTTGCAGGTGGTAGATGCTGTCGAACACCTCGCCCCACAGGCCGTAGCCGTCGGGCGGGGCTTCGTCGGGCTGGTGGTTGCGCAGCCAGTCGTGCAGGCGCAGCAGCTGCTTGAGCGTCCAGCCCAGGTAGAACGCCAGGCCGATGGCCAGGCTCCAGCCGTAGTAACCGCTGGCCAGGCCGCCGATCAGGCAGACGGTGATCAGCAGCAGCATGTGGCGAATCAGGGTCGCGTGCCAGTTCTGGTTCAATTGACAGTCCTTGTACTACGGGCGCCAGGGGCTTCGATCAGCTCTTGGTCGAGAAGCGATAGCCAGTGCCGCGGACGGTTTGTACCAGATTTTCGTAGGCTTCACCCAGTGCCTTGCGCAGGCGGCGGATATGCACGTCCACCGTGCGCTCCTCCACATACACGTTGCCGCCCCACACCTGGTCGAGCAGCTGGCCACGGGTGTAGGCGCGCTCCTGGTGGGTCATGAAGAACTGCAGCAGGCGGTATTCGGTGGGGCCCATCTCGGCCGGCTTGCCGTCGATGGTGACGCGGTGGCTGATCGGGTCGAGCAGCAGGCCGCCCACTTCGATCGGCGCTTCGCTGTCGCTCGGGCCGGTGCGGCGCAGCACGGCCTTCAGGCGCGCCACCAGCTCGCGCGGCGAGAACGGCTTGGTGATGTAGTCGTCGGCGCCCACTTCGAGCCCCTGGATCTTGTTGTCCTCTTCGCCCTTGGCGGTAAGCATGATGATCGGGATATCCCCGGTCAGCTCATCGCGCTTCAGGCGCCGGGCCAGTTCGATCCCCGAGGTGCCCGGCAGCATCCAGTCGAGCAGGATCAGGTCCGGCTTGCGGTCGACGATGATGGCGTGGGCCTGTTGCGAATTTTCGGCCTCCAGGCAGTCATAGCCGGCCATTTCCAATGCAACGGCGATCATCTCGCGGATAGGCGCTTCGTCGTCGACGATCAGAATGTTTCTGCCAACCATGCTCAATTACCTCTCCCGGGAACGGTGTCTTGGCCCGCATTAGATAACGGAATTATTGCAGCTGTGTGACAGCTCATTGGCTGTTCTGGCGACATTCCATGACTGGGCTAGGCTTCAAGGGGCCGCCGTAACGGCAACCAGAACCCTTTCCACCCCCGAAACAATGGTGAATCCAATGACACGACATACGCTGAGCTGGATGGCCCTTTTCGCTGCACTGGCATTGCCGGGGGTGGCGTCGGCCCATCACGCCATGGAGAAGGACGGCATGTGGGTCGACCATCAAGGCATGACCCTGTACACCTTCGACAAGGACGCCGGCGGCAAGTCCATGTGCAATGGCGAGTGCGCCACCAACTGGCCGCCGCTGATGGTCAGTGACGGCGAAAAGGCCGAAGGCAAGTGGACGCAGATCAAGCGCGACGACGGCAAGATGCAGTGGGCCTATGACGGCAAGCCGCTGTATACCTTCGTCAAGGACAAGAAAGCCGGTGACATGACCGGCGACGGCATGAAAGACGTCTGGCACGTGGCCAAGCCCTGAGAGGGCAGTTCAATAGGTGAGAGGTCCCCTGTGGGAGCGGGTTTACCCGCGAATGCGATGTTGCAGCAGAAATCGCATTCGCGGGTAAACCCGCTCCCACAGCAATTGCATGAGCTTCAGACCAGTGCCGTACCTGTAGGAGCCGGCTTGCCGGCGATGAGGCCGGTTCAGGCAGCACAAGACAGTTGCTCCCACAGGGACCCTGAGCTTTCAGCGCAGCGCGTAATCCAGCACCACCCCCGCGAACACCAGCATCCCCGCCCAATGGTTGTGCAGGAACGCCTTGAAGCACGACTCGCGGTCGAGCTTGCGGGTCGACCAGAACTCCCATGCAAAGCACGCCGCAGCCCCCAGAATGCCTAAGTGGAACCAGCCACCCAGCTCGAAGCGGCTGCCGGCCAGCAGCAGGCAGCCCAGCGACAGCAGTTGCAGGATCAGGATGATCACCCGGTCGGCTTCGCCGAACAGGATGGCGGTAGATTTCACCCCGATCTTCAGGTCGTCGTCACGGTCGACCATGGCGTAGTAGGTGTCGTAGCCCACGGTCCACAGCAGGTTGGCGATGTACAGCAGCCAGGCGCTGGCCGGCAGCTCGCCGCCGGCGGCGGTGAAGGCCATGGGGATACCCCAGGAGTACGCCGCACCCAGCACCACCTGCGGGTAGTAGGTGTAGCGCTTCATGAACGGGTAGCAGGCGGCCAGGGCCACGGCGCCGAACGACAGCCACACCGTGGCGGCATTGGTGCACAGCACCAGCAGGAAACTCACCGCCACCAGCACCGCGAACAGCGCCAGCGCCTCGCGCGGCTTGACCCGGCCGCTGGCCAGCGGCCGGTCGGCGGTGCGCTTGACGTGGCCGTCGACCTTGCGGTCGGCAAAGTCGTTGATGCAGCAGCCGGCGGCGCGCATCAGCACCACGCCCAGGCCGAAGATCAGCACGTTGGCCAGGGTCGGCGAGCCGTTGCCGGCGATCCACACCGCCGTCAGCGTTGGCCACAGCAGCAGGTAGATGCCGATCGGGCGGTCCATGCGGCTCAGCTGGACGAAGTCCCAGGCCCGCGGGTGCAGGCGGTTGAGCGACTTGAGCAGTTGCAGGTACATCAGCGGTTGGCCTCCTTGTCTGCCTGCCACAGTGCCGGCAGGAATACCTCGGCCACCAGCAGGTCGAGCCCGGCGCGTTCGAACCGCGAGCGGCGCCCCCACAGCCCGGTGTGGGCTGCATCGGCGGGCAGCCAGGGTTGTGGATAACTGCACACCTCGATGGGGTGGCGGATGAACGCCTGGTCGCAGAACAGCAGCTCGCCCAGCGAGCGGCTGCCGAGGGTCTCGAGGTCCAGGCCGCCACGCTGCAGCACGCTGCGCCCGGCCACGCTGCGGGCGAACACCCAGGGTTGGCCATGGCCACGCAGGTACACTTCGCGCACCCAGCCCTCGGCGCCGGGCGCCAGGCCCAGGGCCGCGCATTCGTCGTCGCGCAGGGTTTGCCAGCCTTCGAACAGGGGCGTGACGCTGAAGTTGTCGCCGGAAAGACGGGTCAGGCGACGGGTGAGGGAGCCTTCGTCGAACAGCCAGTCGAGGGTGCGCTGGTCGAGGGTGTTCGCCAGTTGTGGATACGCCAGCCACGCGACAGCGGCTGCTTGCGGGGTTTCGTACGACACGTCGGTATGCTTGTGACAGCCAGAGAGGCGGCGAGCTTAGCACGATTGCCCCGGCGGCCAGCATGCCGTACAAAGCCTCAACGAGATTGCGCGGTGCGCCATCTCCTGTAGGAGCCGGCTTGCCGGCGATAGGGCCAGAGGCGGCAACCTCATTGCCTGATCTGACGCAATCGCCGGCAAGCCGGCTCCTACAGGGGGATGGCCACCAGTTGCGACATGACACCTGACCGAGGACCCCCTGATGAAAAAATGGCAATGCATTGTCTGTGGCCTGATCTACGACGAAGCCGATGGCTGGCCGGACGACGGCATCGCCCCCGGCACCCGCTGGGAAGATGTGCCCGAAGACTGGCTGTGCCCGGACTGCGGCGTGGGCAAGAGCGACTTCGAAATGATCGCCATCGGCTGATCGCAACCAGTACCGACTTGAAGGAAGCACGACATGACGTCCCCTGTGGTGATCATCGGCACCGGCCTTGCCGGCTACAACCTGGCCCGCGAGTTTCGCAAGCTCGACAGCGAAACGCCGCTGCTGCTGATTACTGCCGACGACGGCCGCTCGTACTCCAAGCCCATGCTCTCGACCGGCTTTGCCAAACAGAAGGACGCCGACGGCCTGTGCATGGCCGAGCCCGGCGCCATGGCCGAGCAGCTGAATGCCGAAATCCGCACCCACACCCGCATCAGCGGCATCGACCCGGGCCACAAGCGCCTGTGGATCGGCGAGGAGGCGGTCGAGTACCGCGACCTGGTGCTGGCCTGGGGCGCGCAGACCGTGCAGGTGCCCATCGAGGGCGATGCCGGCGACCGGGTGTTCCCGATCAACGACCTTGAGGACTACGCGCGCTTTCGCGCTGCGGCCGAGGGCAAGCGGCGGGTGCTGATCCTCGGCGCCGGCCTGATCGGCTGCGAGTTCGCCAACGACATGACCCTGGGCGGCTTCCATTGCGAGGTAGTGGCGCCCTGCGAGCAGGTGATGCCGACCCTGCTGCACCCGGCGGCGGCCGCCGCCGTGCAGGCCGGCCTGCAGGGCCTGGGCGTGCGTTTTCACCTGGGGCCGGTGCTGACCCGCCTGCAACGGGCAGGCGATGCACTGCAGGCGCACCTGTCCGATGGCAGCGTGATCACCTGCGACCTGGTGGTTTCGGCCATTGGCCTGCGCCCGCGCACCGACCTTGCGGCTGCGGCCGGGCTGCAGATCAACCGCGGGGTGGTGGTCGACCGCCAACTGCGCACCTCCCACGCCAACATTTTTGCCCTGGGCGACTGCGCCGAGGTGCAGGGCATCAACCTGCTGTACGTGATGCCGCTGATGACCTGCGCCCGCGCCCTGGCGCAGACCCTGGCCGGCAACCCGACCACGGTCAGCTACGGGCCGATGCCGGTGACGGTGAAAACCCCGGCTTGCCCGCTGGTGGTATCGCCACCTCCGCAAGGGCTCGAGGGCACCTGGCAGGTGGAGGGCACCGGCGCCGACCTGAAAGTGCTGTGCGTTGGGGCTGACGGCCAGTTGCTGGGCTACGCGCTGACCGGCGCGGCAGTGATGGAGAAACTCGCGCTGAATCGCCAGTTGCCGGCGCTGATGGCGTAAATAGACGGCGTTCTGTCGGATTTATCCTGTTCTTGCCGCGACAATGGCCGCCCAGGTACTGGCGCGGCCCCCTACGGCGTGCCATTCTCACTTGCGTCTACCGCAGCCTAGAGCCTGCGGTGCCTTGAACGCTGCCCCCGGCAGCACGGCATAACAACAAAAAATCCCGTCAAAGAGGCTTCACTATGCGTAAACCAGAACTCGCCGCAGTCATTGCTGAAAAGGCCGATCTGACCAAGGAAAAGGCCAACCAGGTCCTCAACGCGATTCTCGACAGCATCACCGGCGCGCTCGACAAGGACACCGTCACCCTGGTCGGTTTCGGCACCTTCGAAAAACGCCACCGCGGCGCGCGCACCGGCAAGAACCCGCAAACCGGTCAGCCAGTGAAGATCAAGGCCAGCAATACCGTTGCTTTCAAGCCCGGCAAGAACCTGCGTGACAGCGTCAACACCCCGGCCAAGCCAGCCAAGAAGAAGTAACGCGTCAACCTTCTGCGGTTGATCAAACGGGCGCCTGAAGGCGCCCGTTGCGTTTGTGGCGGGAAAATGTGGCGAACTTGCGTAAATAAACCAATAAACGGATAAACTGCGCGCCTCAGTCATTTTTCAATCGAGGCGCGTTGATGAAGTTTCGCTTTCTTCTCTGGGCCATGGGCCTGCTGATGGCCAGGGCCAGCCGCAAGAACCCGGCGTTCCAGCAGCAGCTGCAGGGCAAGGACCTGGTGTTCCAGATGCAGACCCTCGACGGCAAGGTTGCCCGGCACTTCACGGTCAGGGACCTGCGCATCAGCAGCAAAGGCGGCCTGCACCCGCAACCGGCCTTCGCCATCGCGTTCAAGGATGCCGCCTATGGCTTCGCCACCCTGCAGGCGGGCAACAAGCAGCTGGCGTTCATGCAGGGTATTCAGGACAAGAGCATCCAGATCAAGGGCAACCCGGCGCTGGTGATCTGGTTCCAGGGCTTGATGAAGTACCTGAAGCCGAAGAAGAAAGCCTGATACCGCACCTGATCAGGGATGCACCACCGCTGTAGGAGCGGCGGTCCGTCAGGTCAATGCGGCGCCTGGAACTGCGACGCCAGCTCGCGCAGCAGCGCTTCGGCTTCCAGCACCTTGTTCACCACTTCTTCGGCCTTGTCCCGGGTCAACCCCAGGCGCTCGAGCAGCTCGTCCGGGATTTCATCCTGCGGGCCGGAGCCGATGCCCCGCGAACGCAGCAAGCGCACGGCCAGGCACACCAGGTTGGGGAACTGCGAGAACTCGCCGTCGTAATGCGGGTCGTGCTGGAACCGTAGCGCGGCGGACAGCTCGTCCGGCATGTCCCAAAGCTTCATCAGCCAGGCGCCGATCTGCTCGCGGCTGATGCCCAGCAGGTGTTGCTCCACGTAGCTGTGGCACAGGTGCGGGTTGACCTCCAGGTGGCGGCAGATCAGCGAGAAGTGCGGCGGGAACACGTGGGCCAGCAGCAGATAGCCGAAGTTGTGCAGCAGGCCTGCAAGGTAGGTCAGGCCGGCTTCAGGGCGTTCGGCGCGCGGCATGGCGCGGGTCAGGCCCTCGATCACCGCAGCGGTGTAGATCGACTGCTGCCAGTAGGGCGTGGCCTGTTGCGGGTGGTCCTTGGGCAGGCTCAGGGTCTTGCCCAGGGCCAGGCCCAGGGCCAGGTTGATCACCAGGTCAAAGCCCAGCACACGCACGATGGCGTCTTCCACCGAGCGGATCTTGCCGGGGGAGGCGTAGTAGGGCGAGGCGGCCCAGCTGACCACTTGCGCGGCCAGGGCCGGGTCGGTTTCGACCACGCCGGTGATGTCGTCGATGCTGGCGTTGGGGTCGACGCGCAGTTTGATGATCTTCTGCGCGGTGTCGGCCAGCGGCGGGATCTCGATGGTTTCTTCCAGGCGCTTCTGGATGCGCCGGGCGGTGAAGGCTTCCACCGCCAGGGTGATTTCGCGGGAGTCGTCACCCGGCCGGTCGAGGTTGGGGCGGATGTCCCGCACCGGCTGGCCGAACGCGCCGGCGCTGGCCTTGGCGAGCATGCGCTTGAAGTCGTCACGCTGGATCTTCAGCAGTAAGCCCGCTTCACCGGACTGGATCAGCAGGTACTCGGCCTCGAGCAGCTTGCCTTCGTACAGGCACGGCGAGCTGGTCAGTGCCGGGATCGCCGGCAGCGCCTTGAGCTGGTGCTTGTCGAGCATCTGCTTGAGGCGCGGCAAGGGCACGGCCTTGAGTTTGCGCCCGGTCAGCTCTTCGAGGCGGTTCAGGTCCAGCAGCTTGCTGTAGGGGAACAGCACCATCAGGGCGCCGATCTCGTCATCGAGCAGAATCGCCTGCACCCGCGAGGCGGCTGGCAGCTCGGGGTGTTCCGGCACCTCGACGAACGCCACGCCGAGTTTTTCGAGCAACAGCCGGATGACAGACGGTGCGTGTGGGGTTGCAGTGTCGAGGGCAACTTCAGTCATGGTCTGTATCCACTAATTCTTTTGAACGCGAAGTATAACCAGCCTGACCGGCAAGCTGGATCCATAATGGGACGGGCGTCACACCTGGCCATATTGCTGGCCGTGGCGCAGCCAGCGATCGAGCAGCGGGCTGACGTGGTCCGGCCAGCGTGCCAGCAGGGCCTGGGCGGCATCGCGCACGGCCGGCAGCAGGTCGGCGTCGCGCATCAGGTCGGCGACCTTGAACTGCAGCAGGCCGGTCTGGCGGGTCCCGAGCATCTCGCCGGGGCCGCGCAGCTCCAGGTCCTTTTCGGCGATGACGAAGCCGTCGTTGGTTTCCCGCATGATGCCCAGCCGCTCGCGGCCGATCTGCGACAGCGGCGGGTGGTACAGCAACACGCAGTGGCTGGCCGCGCTGCCCCGGCCAACCCGGCCGCGCAGCTGGTGCAGTTGGGCCAGGCCCAGGCGCTCGGGGTTCTCGATGATCATCAGGCTGGCGTTGGGTACGTCCACGCCCACCTCGATCACCGTGGTGGCCACCAGCAACTGCAGGTTGCCGGCCTTGAATTCGGCCATCACCGCGGCTTTTTCGACAGGCTTCATGCGCCCGTGGATCAGCCCCACGCGCAGTTCGCCCAGGGCACTGCCAAGCTCTTCGAAGGTGCTTTCGGCGGCCTGGCAGGTAAGTTCTTCGGATTCCTCGATCAGCGTGCACACCCAGTAGGCCTGGCGCCCCTCGGCGCAGGCGGCGCGTACCCGCTCGACCACCTCGAAGCGGCGGCTGTCGGCCACCAGCACGGTGTTCACCGGGGTGCGCCCGGGGGGCAGTTCGTCGAGGATCGAGGTGTCCAGGTCGGCGTAGGCGCTCATGGCCAGGGTGCGCGGGATGGGCGTGGCGGTCATGATCAGCTGGTGCGGGCACAGTTGGCCCATCACGCCTTTCTTGCGCAGCGCCAGGCGCTGCTGCACGCCGAAGCGGTGCTGCTCGTCGATGATCGCCAGGGCCAGGTGCTTGAACTGCACCTCGTCCTGGAACAGCGCGTGGGTGCCGACCACCATCGGCGTGCCGCCGGCGATCTGCTCCAGCGCGCTGGCGCGGGCCTTGCCCTTGAGCTTGCCGGCCAGCCAGGCGACTTCGATCCCCAGCGGCTCCAGCCAGCGCTTGAAGGTGATGTAGTGCTGTTCGGCGAGGATCTCGGTGGGCGCCATCAGCGCCACCTGGTAGCCGGCCTCCAGCGCCTGCAGCGCGGCCAGGGCGGCGACCACGGTCTTGCCGGCACCCACGTCACCCTGCACCAGGCGCATCATCGGCTCGTGCTGGGCGAGGTCGTAGGCGATCTCGTTGCCGACCCGCTGCTGGGCGCCGGTGGGGCTGAAGCCGAGGTTGGCCAGGTACTGCGCCGGCAGGCGGCTGGCTTTGGGCAGTACCGGTGCACGCAGGGCGCGCTGGCTTTCGCGCAGGCGCTGCTGCGACAGCTGGTGGGTCAGCAGCTCTTCGAAGGCCAGGCGGTGCTGGGCCCAGTGGTGGCCTTCGGCAAGTTCGTCCACATCGGCGTCGGCCGGCGGGTTGTGCAGGTAGCGGATGGCGTCGTCCAGCGGCGCCAATTGATAATCGCGGGCCAGTTCGTCGGGCAGCCAGTCGGGCAGGCTGCGCGGGCCAAGCATGCCCAGGCTCTGCTGGCACAACAGGCGCAGGCGCTGCTGGGTCAGGCCTTCGGTGCTCGGGTAGATGGGCGTGAGGGTCTGTTCCACCGGCGGCGCCGGCTCGTCGCCGTTGAGCGCGCGGTATTCGGGGTGGTAGATCTCAAGCCCCGAGGCGCCGGGGCGGGCCTCGCCGTAGCAGCGCAGGTGAGTGCCGCGCTTGAGGCCTTCCTTTTGCGCATTGCTGAAATGGTAGAAGCGCAGGCTCAGCACGCCGGTACCGTCACCCAGGCGCACGACTAAACTGCGGCGCTTGCCCATGGTCACATCGGCGCCGCTGACCACGCCCTCGATCACCGCATCCTGCCCCGGGCGCAGTTGGCCGATGGGCACCACGCGGGTGCGGTCCTGGTAGCGCAGGGGCAGGTGGAACAGTACGTCCTGCAGGTTCTCCAGCCCGACCTTGGCGAGCTTCTCTGCCATGGCTTCGCCAACGCCCTTGAGCGCGGTGACCGAGACGTTCGACAGCTCAGTCATGGCTCAGGCCGGTTCTTCCGTGGGTGCCTTGGCCACCGAGCACAGGCGGATCGAGTCGGCGAGGATTTCGATCGCCTTGGGCCGCGGGAAGCTGGCGCGCCAGGCGATGGCCACGGTGCGGAACGGCGCTGGTGCAGTGAGCGGGCGCACTTCGATCACGCCCGGGGCGTAATGGTGGCTGTGCACCGCCGACAGCGGCAGGATCGACACGCCCAGGCCCGAGGCGACCATGTGGCGGATGGTTTCCAGCGAGCTGGACTCCACCGTGGTGTGCTTGGCACCTTCGCCGCCCTTGTTCAGCGTCGGGCAGGCTTCGAGCACCTGGTCGCGGAAGCAGTGGCCTTCACCGAGCAACAGCAGGCTCTTGTCGTTGAGCAGGGCGGTGTCGATGGTTTTTTTCGCGGTCCACGGGTGGTCGGCCGGCATCAGCGCGCAGAACGGTTCGTCGTACAGCGGCAGGGTGAGCACATCGGCTTCGTTGAACGGCAGGGCGATGATCACCGCGTCCAGTTCACCGTTGCGCAGTTTTTCGCGCAGCACGTGGGTGAAGTTTTCTTCGATGTACAGCGGCATCTGCGGGGCAACGCGGTGCAGTTGCGGAATGAGGTGCGGGAACAGGTACGGGCCGACGGTATAGATGGCGCCGACCTTGAGCGGGGCGGTGAGCTGGTTCTTGCCGGCCTGGGCCAGTTCGCGGATGCCCTGGGCCTGCTCGAGCACCTTTTGTGCTTGGGCGACGATGCTTTCACCCACCGGCGTCAGACGAACGGCGCTCTTGCTGCGTTCGAAGATCAGCACGCCAAGCTCGTCCTCGAGCTTCTTCACGCCGACCGACAGCGTGGGCTGGCTGACGTGGCAGCGTTCGGCGGCGTGGCCGAAGTGCTGCTCCTGGGCGAGGGTGACGATGTAGCGAAGTTCGGTGAGGGTCATAACGTGCGTCCATGAAGTTGCGGCCCCAGCATAGCGGCTGCAATCGATAGACGCACGTTATCAGACTTGCCGTTTTGTGACAGAAACAAAAAACGTCAACGTCGGTCCAGCGAGTACACGAACGGTGCCACCACTTCGATGGTGCCGTTGTTCAGCAGCTCGGCCGGTGGCTTGGGCACGGTGCCTGCGCGGCGGATCATCTCCAGCGTGGCGCGGTCCAGCGCAGCGCTGCCTGAGCCGCCGGCCAGCGAGTACGAGACCACCTTGCCTTCGGCGTCGACCACGAAGCGCAGGCGGTTGATGCCCTGCAGCCCGCGACGGCGAGCGTCCTCGGGGTACTTCTTGTACTTCGCCAGGTGGCGCAGCAGGTCGCTCTGCCAGCTGGGCAGGGCATTGCTGTTGGAGGCGATGCTCGGTGCCGGCGCCGCAGATTTTTGCGGTGGTGCGTTGCTCGGCGGCGTATCGGCCACGTCCTGGTCGACCGGCGGTTCATCCTTCGGCGGCTCAGGCTTTTTCTCAGGCTTGGGCGGCTGCGGCTTGGCCTTGGGCTTGGGCGGCTTGGGGATGGCGATCTTCGGCTTTGGCGCTTCTACCAGCTTGGGCAGCGGCGGCTCCTCGATCGGCGTCGGCGGTTTTGGCGCGACTTTCGGCGGTGGCGGCGGCGCGGGCTCCGGCAGCGGTGCCAGCTCGACCATCATCGCTGCCGGCGGCAGCTCGATGGCCTGGGGCACCGACCAGTTGAGCGTCAGCACCACGGCGACCACGTGCACGCCCAGCACGATGGCCAGGGCAGTGCCGTAGCGCGCCATGTTAGAGCGCGTTTTCGTCATTTCTTGGCTGCCGTCTCTAGCCCGACCAGGCCGACCTTGAGGTAACCGGCGGCGCGCATGGTGTTCATCACTTCCATCAGGTCGCCGTAGTCGACGCCCTTGTCAGCCTGGAAGAAGATGGTGGTTTCCTTGTCACCCTTGGACTTGGCGTCGAGCATGGCGCCAAGTTGGTCGGGCTGGGCCACTTCATCGTCGCCGACGTACAGCTTCTTGTCGGCCTTGACGCTGACGAACACTGGTTTTTCCGGCCTCGGCGCAGGTTTTGCGGTGGAGGCGGGCAGGTCGACCTTGATGTCGACCGTGGCCAGCGGCGCTGCGACCATGAAGATGATCAGCAGCACCAGCATCACGTCGATGAAGGGCGTGACGTTGATTTCGTGGTTTTCGGCGAGGTCGTCGCCACCTTCGTTGAGATGCAGGCCCATGGCTTACCCCACTTTCACCATGTGCGGGGCAGCGCGCTCGCCACCTTGATGGTCCAGGTCACGGCTGACCAGCAGCAGCACCTGGGCGGAAGCGTCGGAGACCTGCGCCTTGTAGCCGGCGATGGAGCGGGCGAAGACGTTGTAGATGACCACGGCAGGGATCGCCGCGACCAGGCCCAGGGCGGTGGCCAGCAGGGCTTCGGCGATGCCTGGGGCGACTACGGCCAGGTTGGTGGTCTGGGTTTTGGCGATGCCGATGAAGCTGTTCATGATGCCCCACACGGTACCGAACAAACCGACGAAAGGCGCGGTGGAACCGATGGTGGCGAGTACGCCGGTGCCGCTGCTCATGTTGCGGCCGCTGGCGTGGACCAGGCGCTCCAGGCGGAAGCTCACACGCTCCTTGATGCCTTCCTTCTCGCGGGCGTTGGCCGACAGGCGCATTTCTTCGAGGGCGTCGTGCACCAGGGTGTGGGCCAGGGTGCCTTCCTTGTTGGAGACCTCGCTGGCCTCCTTGAGGGTGATCGACTTCTTCAGGGCGGCGATTTCACCACGCAGGCGACGCTTGGCGCCCATCAGCTCGAAGCCTTTGGCGATCCAGATGGTCCAGGTGATGATCGAGGCGATAGCCAGGCCGATCATCACGGCTTTGACGACGATGTCGGCGTTCTTGTACATGCCCCATGGGGACAGGTCGTGGGCCATGCCGAGCGAGGTGTCTTCGACCAGCGCCTGCACGTCTTCGCCAGCCGGGGCCTGGGCGTCTGCGGCGGCTTCGACCGGCGTGGTAGCCGGGGTCTGGCCTTCAGCAGCCGGGGCTGCCGGAGCGGTGGCGGCGGCCGGGGTGGCAGCGGCGTTGGCGGCTGGCTCATCGGCCATGGCCAGGGGGGCCAGCACCAGGCTGAACATCAGCGCGGCGATGGCGCGCCAGGCGCGCGACGGGGTTGGCGAAGCGGAAGGTTGAATGCGTGTCATGCTGGCCGGACCTGATGAAGAAGAATGGGTTGAGTTCTCCAGGGCCTCGAAGCAGGCCGAGAACAGACAAGACCGCCATTATTGCAAGTAATTCTTGTTAACAAAAGTAATGTGATTGCTTTTTTTGACCTTGGTATAGCCGTTGATCGCCTGGAACCTATAGCCTGCCCCTACAGAATGAGGAGAATTTGCATGTCAGGCGTTTCTGCTTTGATCGTGGGTTGTGGGGATGTCGGCGGGCGTCTGGCCCGCCAGTTGCTGGGCCTGGGCTGGCACGTGAGCGGCTTGCGGCGCTCGGTGCAGCACCTGCCTGAGGGTGTGCAGCCGGTTGCCGCCGACCTTGCCGACCGGCGCATCCCAGCCGACTGGCCCGAGCGGGCGCCCGACTACCTGGTGTACTGCGTTGCTGCCAGCCAGCACGATGAGGCCGGTTACCAGGCCGCCTACGTCGACGGCCTGCGGCATGTGCTGGGTTGGCTCGAGCGCAGCGGCCAGCGCCCGCGCAGGCTTTTGTTCGTCTCCAGCAGCAGCGTGTTCGCGCAGAAGGATGGCGAGTGGATCGACGAAACCGCTGCCACCACGCCTGAAGGCTATTCCGGCAAGCTGATGCTCGAAGCCGAGCAGTTGGCGCTGCACAGCGGTATCCCGGCCAGCATCGTGCGCCTGACCGGCATCTATGGCCCGGGGCGCGAGTGGCTGTTGAGCCAGGTGCGCCAGGGTTACCGGGTGGCAGAAGAGCCGCCGCTGTACGGCAACCGTATTCACGCCGAGGATGCCGCCAGCCTGCTGGCGTACCTGCTGCAGGCCGATGCGCGTGGCGTGGCGCTGGATGACTGCTATATCGGCGTTGACGATGACCCGGCGCCGCTGGCCGACGTGGTGGCCTGGCTGCGCGAGTACCTGGGGGTTACCGAGTGGTCGGACGAGCAGCGGGTGCGGCGTACCGGCAGCAAGCGCTGCAGCAATGCCCGGGCGCGGGCGTTGGGCTGGGTACCGGTGTATCCGAGTTACAAAGAGGGGTATGCGGCGATATTGCAGGGCCGCGGATAACGGTGCGGCCCTATCGCGGGGCAAGCCCGCTCCCACTGTCTGGTGTGGGAGCGGGCTTGCCCCGCGATGAGCTTCAATCCTTCTCCAGCACCCACTGTTGGGCGCCGGCCGCCAGCTGCGGAATTTCATCCGGCTGCGCGGTATTCACCGCTTTGAAAATGGTCAGCTTGTCGCCATCACGCTTGAAGATGAACGGCGCGCCGCGCTGGTCGCGCTCCAGCCACAGGCTGTCGTTGCCGCCGCCCATGCTGGCGCAGTCGCCTGCCAGGCACAGGGCGAAGCGGTCCGGGCCAGGCAGGCCGGTGACGCTGCCGGTGTCGCTGAAGCGTACCGTGGCACCTTTGCCCTGGCCTTCGCTGATCTTCCAGTCGCCGCCCAGGTAGGCCTGATACAGCGCCTTCTCGAAACTGCTGCCCAGCGGCGCGGCGCCGGCGGCCTTGGCGCGGGCGAAGGTCTGCTGATGGCCGGACGGGTCGCTGGCCTGCAGCTCGTCGCCGTCGAGCGTGAGTTGCTCGCTCTGGCCGCCGTCGAAGTCCACCTGCCAGTTGTTCTGGTTGGCGCTCAGGCGCCCGTCGGCGGCTTCAAAGCCGTTGCTGAAGCTGGCTTGTTGGTTCTTGACGTCGACTTTCCACTCGAACACCGGGCCGTGATCGGCCAGGGCCTGGCGCAGGCTGGTGCCTTTGGCGGCGGCGTCGATGGCCTCCTGGTTGATCCAGGTGCCGTTGAAATCTTCGGGTTTGTGGCTGGCGCAGCCGCCCAAAAGCAGGGCTGCCAGCGCGAGGGGCAAGGCGTGGCGCATGGGGGGGAAACCTTGGGGCAGGGAGGGGGTGGTGACGGGCGCAGGGCCCGTCACCGGGGCATCACTCGAGGACCAGGATGGCGTCCATCTCGACCTGGGCGCCCTTGGGCAGCGCGGCCACGCCAATGGCGGCGCGGGCCGGGTACGGCTGCTCGAAGTAGCGGCCCATCACTTCGTTGACCTTGGCGAAGTGGCTCAGGTCGGTGAGGAAGATGTTCAGCTTGACGATGTCCTTGAACGAACCACCGGCCGCCTCGGCTACCGATTTGAGGTTCTCGAACACCTGCACGGTCTGGGCTTCGAAGCCTTCGACCAGCTCCATGGTTTTCGGGTCCAGCGGGATCTGCCCCGACATGTACACGGTGTTGCCGGCCTTGATCGCTTGCGAGTAGGTGCCGATAGCGGCAGGGGCCTTGTCGCTGGTGATGACGGTCTTGCTCATGAGTGACTCCTTGCGGTGGGCGGACTACGCACGCATGCGGGTGATGCGGACCACGCCGGTCAAGGTGCGCAGCTTCTTGATCACGCGGGCCAGGTGCACGCGGTCGTGCACGCTGACCACCAGTTGGACCACGCTGATACGGCCGTCGCGTTCGTCCATGCTGATTTTTTCGATGTTGCCGTCGGCGGCGTTGACGCTGCTGGCCAGCAGCGCGATCAGGCCGCGCTGGTGCTCAAGCTCGACGCGCAGTTCGACGTTGAACTCGCCGGTGACATCTTTAGCCCAGGAAAGCTGCAGGCACTTTTCAGGGTTGTGGCGGATTTCACTGATGTTGCGGCAGTCTTCCAGGTGCACGACCATGCCCTTGCCCGCCGACAGGTGGCCGACGATCGGGTCGCCCGGGATCGGCGTGCAGCACTTGGCATAGCTCATGACCAGGCCTTCGGTGCCGCGGATCGCCAGCGGGCCTTCCGGCGCCGGCAACTGCTCGCCTTCGGCGGACAGCAGGCGGCGGGCGACCACATAAGCCATGCGGTTGCCCAGGCCGATGTCCTCGAGCAGGTCTTCGATCAGTTCCAGGCGGTACTCGGCGAGGATCGGCTGAATGCGCTCCTGGGGGATTTTTTCCAGGCTGCTGTCGAAGCCGGTGAGCACCTTGTTCAGCAGGCGTTCGCCCAGGCTGATGGACTCGGAGCGGCGCTGCTGCTTGAGGGCGTGGCGGATGTGCGTGCGTGCCTTGCCGGTGACCACGAAGTTGAGCCAGGCCGGGTTGGGGCGGGCGCCCGGGGCGCTGACGATCTCCACCGTCGAGCCGCTTTGCAGCGGTTCGGACAGCGGCGCCAGGCGGCGGTTGATGCGGCAGGCGATGCAGCTGTTGCCCACATCGGTGTGCACCGCGTAGGCGAAGTCGACCGCGGTGGAGCCTTTGGGCAGCTCCATGATCCGGCCTTTGGGGGTGAAGACGTAGACCTCGTCGGGGAACAGGTCGATCTTCACGCTCTCGATGAATTCCAGCGAGTTGCCGGCACGCTGCTGCAGTTCGAGGATGCCCTTGACCCACTGGCGGGCGCGGGCGTGGCTGCCCTTGGGCTGCTCTTCTTCGTTGGACTTGTACAGCCAGTGCGCGGCGATGCCGTTGTTGGCCAGCTCTTCCATCTCGCGGGTGCGGATCTGGATTTCGATCGGCACGCCGTGCATGCCGAACAGCGTGGTGTGCAACGACTGGTAACCGTTGGCCTTGGGGATCGCGATGTAATCCTTGAAGCGGCCCGGCAGCGGCTTGTACAGGTTGTGCACGGCGCCCAGCACGCGGTAGCAGGTGTCGACCTTGTCGACCACGATGCGGAAGGCGTACACGTCCATGATCTCGGTGAAGGCGCGGCGCTTGCCGCGCATCTTCTTGTAGATGCCATAGAGGTGCTTTTGCCGGCCGCTGACTTCACCCTCGATGCCGTCGGCGGCCAGGCAGTTGGCCAGCGAGGTCTCGATCTTGGCCACCAGCTCCTTGCGGTTGCCGCGGGCGGCCTTGACTGCCCGGTGGATCAGCGAAGAGCGCATCGGGTGCATGGCCTTGAAGCCCAGGTCCTCGAATTCCACGCGCACGTTGTGCATGCCCAGCCGGTTGGCGATGGGGGCGTAGATCTCGAGGGTTTCCTTGGCGATGCGCCGGCGTTTTTCGCCGGACAGCACTTCCAGGGTGCGCATGTTGTGCAGGCGGTCGGCCAGCTTGACCAGGATCACGCGGATGTCGCGGGCCATGGCCATGGCCATTTTCTGGAAGTTTTCCGCTTGCGCCTCGGCCTTGGTCTCGAAGTTCATCTGGGTCAGCTTGCTGACCCCGTCCACCAGCTCGGCGACGGTTTCGCCGAACTGCTGGCTCAAGGCTTCCTTGGCGATGCCGGTGTCTTCGATCACGTCGTGCAGCATGGCCGCCATCAGGCTCTGATGGTCCATGTGCATGTCGGCAAGGATGCTGGCGACCGCCAGCGGGTGCGTCACGTAGGGTTCGCCGCTGCGCCGGCGTTGGCCGTCGTGGGCTTGTTCTGCGTAGAAGTAGGCGCGACGGACCAGGTTGACCTGTTCCGGGCCCAGATAGGTCGACAGCCGTTCGGCGAGGGCTTCTATACCAGCCATGGGTTCACCTCTTGCAGAAGAAGAGGGCCTTGCGCCGCGCGACGTCGACCGGGCATGAATCAGACCGCCTCGTTGTTCTCGTCCTCGAATGCGGCGAACACCGGATCTTCGGTGACGATCTCTTCGGCGGCGATGAATTCAGGGGTGACGATACCTTCGGCGATTTCGCGCAGGGCAACGACGGTTGGCTTGTCGTTTTCCCATGCAACGCGCGGCTCTTTGCCGCCGGTCGCCAGCTGGCGAGCGCGCTTGGTCGAGAGCATGACCAGCTCGAAGCGGTTATCCACGTGTTCCAGGCAGTCTTCAACAGTTACGCGGGCCATGGTCTTCCTCAGTAGCAAATGCGGTGGGCGTGCAGCCCTATATGGGCAGGCGGACTCGATAGTTTAAAAAATCACCAGCCAATAGGGAAGGACTGTTTTGCCCAGTGGCGGCCTTTGCACTGGTGCCGGCCTCTTCGCGGGCAAGCCCGCTCCCACAAGGTTTGCATCATTCCCGTAAGCAACGCCCCTCCTGTGGGAGCGGGCTTGCCCGCGAAAGGGCCGTAACAGACACCTTCACGCTTGGGCTTGAACATACCGCTTCCAATACGGGGAGCACAACCACCTCACAGCATCGCGTCACGCAACCGCGGCGTCAGCTCCTCGAACAAGGTCTGCACCGAACGCAACGCCCGGCAATCGGGCCGGGTCAGCAGCCACAGCTGGGTGTCGCAGCCCGGCAGCGGCCCGCTCAACGCCTCGACCCCCGGCAGGGCATGCACCATGTAGTCCGGCAGCGCCGCCACGCCCAGGCCGGTGGTCACCAGCTGGGCGATGGTCGACATGCCGCTGCACTGGTAGCGCGGGGTCAGCCCGGGGTGCTGCTGGTTGCGCCAGACCACCGTGGCGTGGTCCTGCATGGAGTCGTCGGGGGCGATCCACGGCACGCTGTTGGCTGCGGCGTCCAGCCGTTCGCGCAGCTCCGGGCGGCCGCAGATCACGTAGCTGGTGGAGCCCAGGCAGCGGCCCACCAGGTGCTCAGGCGGCGTGTTGGTCAGGCGCAGGGCGATGTCGGCGTCACGCCGGCTGAGGTTGGCGAAGGTGTTGGAGGTGCCCATCTCCAGCGACAGCGCCGGGTAGTTGGGCATGAACTCGGCCAGCGCCGGCAGCAGCAGGCTGTGCAGCACGGCTTCGGTGCAGGTCAGGCGCACGGTGCCGCTGACCACCTGCTCGCCGCAGGTCAGGGCGATGCGCGCGGCGTCCAGCGCCTGCTCGGCGCGCTCGGCCTGCTCGGCCAGGGCCTGGGCGGTGTCGGTGGGCAGGTAGCCCTTGCGGCTCTTGACGAACAGCGCGGTGCCCAGCGCCGATTCCAGCCGACGGATCGAGCGAAACACCGTGGAAACGTCCACCTTGAGCAGTTCGGCAGCCTTTGCCAGTGACCGGCCGCGTTCCAGGGCCAGGACCAGAGACAGGTCCGCATGGTTGATCTGATATTGCATTGGTGCACGCTCTGCTTGCCGAATTGCCAATGTCTGTTGCGTTGGGGCCATTTTATAGTGAAACGGCCCGGGGGAATCAATGCACTCCGTCGCAAGCCTTGCCCCCCACGATGGGCCAGTGAAAAGAACAACAGCAGCACCATCGTCGCCTTCCGAGGCGTCATCCGCAGCTCCACATCGCCGCTCCGAATCAAAGGATGTACAGCCATGACGTCGGTCTCCCCGTGCGCCCGTTCTTCCCGCGAAATGAACGAATTCCTCGAAGCCCACCCGGACACCCAGTACGTTGACCTGCTGATCTCCGACATGAACGGGGTGGTACGTGGCAAGCGCATCGAGCGCGCCAGCCTGCACAAGGTGTACGAGAAGGGCATCAACCTGCCGGCCTCGCTGTTCGCCCTGGACATCAACGGCTCCACCGTTGAAAGCACCGGGCTTGGCCTGGACATCGGCGATGCTGACCGCATCTGCTACCCGATCCCCGGCAGCCTGGCCGACGAGCCGTGGCAGAAGCGCCCCACCGCGCAGCTGCTGATGACCATGCACGAGCTTGAAGGCGAGCCGTTCTTCGCCGACCCGCGCGAGGTGCTGCGCCAGGTGGTGAGCAAGTTCGACGCCCTGGGCCTGGATATCTGCGCCGCGTTCGAGCTTGAGTTCTACCTGATCGACCAGGACAACCTCAACGGCCGCCCGCAGCCGCCGCGCTCGCCGATTTCGGGCAAGCGCCCGCAGTCCACTCAGGTGTACCTGATCGACGACCTCGACGAGTACGCCGACTGCCTGCAGGACATGCTCGAAGCGGCCAAGGAGCAGGGCCTGCCGGCCGACGCCATCGTCAAGGAAAGCGCCCCGGCGCAGTTCGAAGTGAACCTGCATCACGTCGCCGACCCGCTCAAGGCCTGCGACTACGCGATCCTGCTCAAGCGCCTGATCAAGAACGTCGCCTACGACCATGAAATGGACACCACCTTCATGGCCAAGCCCTACCCGGGCCAGGCCGGCAACGGCCTGCACGTGCACATCTCGCTGCTGGACAAGAAAACCGGCAAGAACATCTTCGCAAGCGATGACCCGCTTGAAAGCGACACCCTGCGCCATGCCATCGGCGGCGTGCTGGAGACCATGCCGGCGTCGATGGCCTTCCTGTGCCCGAACATCAACTCGTACCGGCGCTTCGGTGCACAGTTCTACGTGCCCAACGCGCCGAGCTGGGGCCTGGACAACCGCACCGTGGCCCTGCGTGTGCCCACCGACAGCAGCGACAACGTGCGCATCGAGCACCGCGTGGCCGGCGCCGACGCCAACCCCTACCTGATGCTCGCGGCAATCCTCGCCGGCATCCACCACGGCCTGACCAACCAGGTCGAGCCGGGTGCACCGATCGAAGGCAACTCCTACGAGCAGCTGGATCAGAGCCTGCCGAACAACCTGCGCGATGCCCTGCGCGCGCTGGATGACAGCGAAGTGCTCAACCAATACATCAGCCCGGACTACATCGATATCTTCGTGGCCTGCAAGGAAAGCGAGCTGGCCGAGTTCGAAGTGTCGATCTCCGACCTCGAGTACAACTGGTACCTGCACACGGTGTAAGCCCATGAGCGCAATTGCGGTCCCCTTGATCGGTGTCAGCGCCTGCCGCCAGCAGGTGGGGAAGAACTCGTCGCACACGGTGGGCGACAAGTATGTCGAGGCCGCAGGCTTTGCCGGGCTGCCGCTGATTCTGCCGGCCCGTGACGGCGGCAGTGACACCCAGGCGTTGCTGGCGCAACTCGATGGCATCCTGTTCACCGGCTCGCCTTCCAATGTCGAGCCGCATCATTACAATGGCGCCCCCAGCGCCGAAGGCACCCGCCACGACCTGGCCCGCGACCGCCTGACCCTGCCATTGCTGCAGGCGGCGATTGCGGCGGGCGTGCCGGTGCTGTGCATTTGCCGTGGCTTCCAGGAGCTCAACGTGGCCCTGGGCGGCAGCCTGCACCAGCGGGTGCACGAGCTGCCCGGCTACCTCGACCACCGCGAACCGCAGGATGCACCGCTTGAGGTGCAGTACAGCCCGCGCCACCCGGTCAGTGTCGCGCCGGGCGGGCTGTTCGAGCAGTTGGGCCTGGCTGCGCAGTTCGAGGTCAACTCGCTGCACAGCCAGGGTATCGACCGCCTGGCCCCGGGCCTGCGGGTCGAGGCACGGGCCCCGGATGGCCTGATCGAAGCGGTATCGATGCCGGATGCGCCTGGCCTGGTGCTTGGCGTGCAATGGCACCCGGAATGGCGTTTCGCCGAAAACCCGGTCTCGCTGCGCCTGTTCGAGGCGTTTCGCGAGGCCTGCATTGCCCATGCTGCACGGGAAGGTGAACGTCGCCAGAAACTGACGTAAGCCGAAGGTCTGGGATGACCGTGCCCCACCGCGAGCTTTCAATGAGTGAAAGCGGGCCCTCTACGGCGGGCCTGTAAGAACAATTCCAATAGTTACGGCACAAACTCATGAACGATTACACAGACGCCGGCCGCCCACCCGATGCGGCCGACTCGGGCACCACTTCGCGCAGCAAGGGCTTGGCCAAGGGCCGCCTGGGCCTGCTGGCCAGCGTGGTGCTGGGCATTTCCACCATCGCCCCGGTCTACACCCTGACCGGCGCCCTCGGCCCGACCGTGCGCGAGGTCGGCGCCCACCTGCCGGCGGTGTTCATCGTCGGATTTCTGCCAATGCTGCTGGTGGCCCTGGGTTACCGCGAGCTGAACTCGGCGGAGCCTGACAGCGGCACCTCGTTCACCTGGTCGGCGCGGGCCTTCGGCCCGATGATCGGCTGGATCGGCGGCTGGGGGCTGGTGGTCGCCACCACCATCGTGCTGTCCAACCTGGCCGGTGTGGCGGTGGATTTCTTCTACCTGTTCCTCGCCCAGATTACCGGTGAGCAGCAGCTGGCGGCCCTGGCCGACAACCTGCTGGTGAACATCAGCACCTGTTGCGTGTTCATCGCCCTGGCGGTGTGGATCTGCTGTCGCGGCATGGCCACCACCATGACCGTGCAGTACGGGTTGGTGGCGTTACAGTTGCTGGTGCTGGTCGGCTTTGCCTTTGCTGCCTTCAGCGAAACCACGGCGCCGCCGCCGCTGGCGTTCGACCTGGCCTGGTTCAACCCGTTCGGCGTCGAGTCGTTCTCGGCGTTCGCCGCTGGCCTGTCGCTGTCGATCTTCATCTTCTGGGGCTGGGATGTGTGCCTGACCGTCAGCGAAGAGTCGGTCGGCAGTGAAGAGGTGCCGGGCAAGGCCGCTACCTGGACCGTGCTGCTGATTCTCGGCCTGTACCTGGTCACCGCCATCGCCACCCTGCAGTTCGCCGGTATCAGCGACGAGGGCCTGGGCCTGAATAACCCGCGCATTCAGGAGAACGTCTTCGCCCACCTGGCTGGCCCGGTGATGGGGCCGCTGGCGATCCTGATGTCCATCGCCGTGCTGGCCAGCACCGCGGCGTCGCTGCAGTCGACCTTCGTTTCGCCGGCGCGCACGCTGCTTGCCATGGGTTACTACGGCGCGGTGCCGCAGCGCTTTGCCGAGGTTTGCCCGCGCTCGCAGACCCCGCGTTACGCGACCATCTGCGCAGGCGTTGCTGCCGCGCTGTTCTACGTGACCATGCGCACCCTGAGCGAGAACGTGCTGGCTGACACCATCACCGCCCTGGGCATGATGATCTGCTTCTACTATTCGCTGACTGCGTTCGCCTGCGTGTGGTACTTCCGCCACAGCCTGTTCACCAGCCTGCGCCACTTGTTCATGCGCGGCCTGTGCCCGCTGGTGGGTGGGGTGATCTTGTCGGTGATCTTCGTGCGCACCGCCATCGACAGCGCCTCGCCAGACTTCGGCAGTGGTTCGCATGTAGGGGGGCTGGGGTTGGTGTTCGTGATCGCGGCGATCATCTCGGCGCTCGGCATCGTGCTGATGATGCTCTCGCGGCTGCGCCTGCCGGCGTACTTCCTGGGGGCGACGCTGCGTCAGCAGGCGACCATTCAGTTGCAGGAATAAAGCAATCGCCGGCAAGCCGGCTCCTACAGGGGGGCGTCACTTTCAGGGCTGACGCGATCCCTGTAGGAGCCGGCTTGCCGGCGATGCTCGTTTCAGCCAATCAGCTGTTTCAGCAGCTCACCATGGCGCTGCTGCTGCTTGTTCAGCAGCAACCGGTTCGAGGCGAACACGGCTTTCATCTCTTCCAGCGCCACGGCGAAGTCGTCATTGATGATGACGTACTCGTACTCGTCGTAATGCACCATCTCGCTGACCGCTTCCTTCATGCGCCCGGCGATGATCTCTTCGCTGTCCTGGCCGCGGCCGTCCAGGCGCTGGCGCAGGGCCTGCTGGCTCGGCGGCAGGATGAAGATCGAACGCGCCTCGGGCATCAGCTTGCGCACCTGCTGGGCGCCTTGCCAGTCGATCTCCAGGATCAGGTCGTTGCCCTGGTCCAGCACTTGCTGCAGCGCGCTGCGCGAGGTGCCGTAGAAGTTGCCGAACACCTCGGCGTGCTCGAGGAAGTCGTCCTGGGCGATCAGCGCCTTGAAGTCTTCATGGCTGACGAAGTGGTAGTTCACCCCGTGCTCTTCGCCCGGGCGCATGTTGCGCGTGGTGTGCGATACCGAGACGCTGACCTTCGGGTCGTCCTTGATCAGGGCGGTGACCAGGCTGGTCTTGCCGGCGCCGGAGGGGGCCGAAACGATGTAGAGGGTGCCGCTGCTGTGGTTCATGGTGGGGTGGCCTTACTCGATGTTCTGTACTTGTTCACGCATTTGCTCGATCAGTACCTTCAGGTTGACCGCCGCTTGCGTGCTGCGCGGGTCGAAGGCCTTGGAGCCCAGGGTGTTGGCTTCGCGGTTGAGTTCCTGCATCAAAAAATCCAGGCGCCGGCCCGCAGCGCCGCCGGACTTGAGCACCCGGCGCACTTCGTTGACGTGGGTGCTGAGGCGGTCGAGTTCTTCGGCAACGTCGCTTTTCTGGGCCAGCAGCACCATCTCCTGCTCCAGGCGCTGCGGGTCCAGCTCGGCCTTCATGTCGGCAAAGCGGTCGAGGATCTTCTGGCGCTGCACTGCCAGCATCTGTGGCACCAGTGCGCGCAGGGTGGTGACCTCGCCGGCCATGCTGTCCAGGCGCTCGTTGATCAACCGCGCCAGCTCCGCGCCCTCGCGCTGCCGGCCAGCCTTGAGCTCGGCCAGGGCCTCGTCGAACAGGGCGACGGCTTCGGCGTTGAGCGCTTGCGGGTCGCTGGCGTCGGCCACCAGCACGCCGGGCCAGGCCAGCACTTCAAGGGGGTTGAGCGGCGCCGGCTGCTTGATCAGGCTGGCCACGGTCTCGGCGGCGGCCACCAGCTGCGCGGCGCGCTCGCGGTCGACCTGCAACGGCTTGCCGGTGCTGTCCTCGGACAGGCGCAGGGTGCATTCCACCTTGCCTCGCGACAGGCCCTGGCGCAGGCCCTCGCGCACCGCGCCTTCGAGGTCGCGCAGGGCCTCGGGCAGGCGCAGGTGGGGTTCGAGGTAGCGATGGTTGACCGAGCGCAGCTCCCAGACCAGGGTGCCTTGGCTGCCGGCGCGCTCGGCGCGGGCGAAGGCGGTCATGCTGTGCACCATGGGGAGTACCTCGCGTATTCGGTTGGACGGGGAGCCTTTCGGCTGCAAGGCGCAGGATTGTAGCGCAGTGCGGCCCGGGCGCCCAATCCAGCCATGCTACAGGCGCAGATGTGGCACTTGAGAAAAGTCGACAGGCTGCGCCGGGCACGACGATAGGCATGTCCTCGCCGGGCCACGGGCTCTATAATGCTCGGCAGATTCAAAATCCCGGTACAGGTATCCCAGATGAAACGTCCAAGTGGTCGCGCCGCCGATCAGCTCCGCTCGATCCGCATTACCCGCAACTACACCAAGCACGCCGAGGGGTCGGTACTGGTCGAGTTCGGTGACACCAAGGTCATCTGCACGGTCAGCGTCGAAAATGGTGTTCCCCGCTTCCTCAAAGGCCAGGGCCAAGGCTGGCTGACCGCCGAATACGGCATGCTGCCGCGCTCCACCGGCGAGCGTAACCAGCGCGAAGCCAGCCGTGGCAAACAGGGTGGCCGCACCCTGGAAATCCAGCGCCTGATCGGCCGCTCGCTGCGCGCCGCGCTGGATATGAGCAAGCTCGGCGACATCACCCTGTACGTCGACTGCGACGTGATCCAGGCCGATGGCGGCACCCGTACCGCGTCCATCACCGGTGCCATGGTCGCCCTGTGCGACGCCCTGGCGGTGATCAAGAAGCGCGGCGGCCTGAAAGGCGGCAACCCAATCAAGCACATGATCGCAGCCGTCTCGGTGGGCATGTACCAGGGCGAAGCGGTACTCGACCTCGACTACCTCGAGGACTCCGCTGCCGAAACCGACCTGAACGTGGTCATGACCAATGCCGGTGGTTTCATCGAAGTGCAGGGTACTGCCGAAGGCGCGCCGTTCCAGCCTGAAGACTTCAACGCCATGCTGGCGCTGGCGCAGAAGGGCATGAACGAAATCTTCGAACTGCAGCAGGCCGCACTGGCCGACTGATCGCCCATGCCAGGGAGGTGCAGGACATGAACGAGCTCGACCCGGTCAACCTGCCCAGCGCCGATGTACGGCAATGGGCGATGTTCTGTCACCTCAGCGCGCTGCTCGGGCTGTTGATTCCGCTGGGCCACCTGCTCGGGCCGCTGGTGCTGTGGCACCTCAAGCGCGAGCAGGACGCCTTCATCGACGCCCAGGGCAAGGAGGCGCTGAACTTTCAGATCAGCGTGACTCTGGCGAGCTTTGCCTGCTTCGTGCTGATGTTCGTGTTCATCGGCATCGTGCTGTTCGCCATGCTGATGGTGGCGGTGCTGATCCTGATCATCCTGGCGGCGGTCAGGGCCAACGAAGGCAAGGCGTATCGCTATCCGTTGATCTGGCGGCCGATCAAGTAAGCAATTGGGGCCCCATCGCCGGCAAGCCGGCTCCTACAGGGAACGCATACTCCTGTAGGAGCCGGCTTGCCGGCGATGGGGCCCCAACTGTATTCAGATGGTCAGCGTCCAGTCGTAATCGACGATCAGCGGCGCGTGGCGCGAGAAGCGCGGCTGGCGCGGCAGGCGGGCGTTGCGCACGAAGCGGCGCAGGCCTGGAGTGAGGATCTGGTAGTCGAACCGGTAGCCCAGGTTGAGCATCTCGGCCTGCTCGTTGTCTGGCCACCAGCTGTACTGGTCGCCTTCGCGGCTGACTTCACGCAGCGCATCGACGTAGCCCATTTCGCCGGTGATGGCGTCCATCCAGGCACGTTCCGGCGGCAGGAAACCCACCGACTGCTGGCTGTCGCGCCAATTCTTGATGTCGAGCTTCTGCTGCGCCACGTAGAACGAGCCGCAGTAGATGTATTCGCGACGCTTGCGACGCTGCTTGTCCAGGTACTTGGCGAAGTCGTCCATCAACTTGAATTTCTGGTTCAAGTCTTCGTCGCCGTTCATGCCCGAGGGCAGCAGCAAGGTAGCAATACTGACTTTGTCGAAATCTGCCTGCAGGTAACGCCCGTAGCGGTCGGCCGTCTCGAAGCCCAGGCCGGTGATGACTGCCTTGGGCTGCATGCGCGAGTACAGTGCCACGCCACCTTGGGTGGGCACCTCCGCGTCGCAGGCGTAAAGGAAATAGCCATCGAGCTGGAAAGCTGGGTCGTCGAGTTCAAAGGCCGAGGCGCGGGTATCCTGAAGGCAGATGACGTCGGCATTCTGGGCTTGTAGCCAGCTGAGCAAACCACGCTCGGCCGCAGCCTGAATGCCATTAACGTTCACACTGATGATCCGCATAAATGGCCCCAAAAATCTCGTGCGTGTATGATACCCGAGCTCAACACATTTAGCTAAATCCGTGGTGTCCGGGACCTTTCATGCAGCCGTATCAGCGCGACTTCATCCGTTTTGCCATCGATCGCGGCGTTCTGCGCTTCGGTGAGTTCACCCTGAAATCGGGGCGTACCAGCCCGTACTTCTTCAATGCCGGCCTGTTCAACACGGCATCGGCCCTGGCCCAGCTGGGGCGTTGCTACGCGGCGGCCATCGTCGACAGCAAGATCCCGTTCGACGTGCTGTTCGGCCCAGCCTACAAGGGCATCCCGCTGGCCGCGGCCACTGCCGTGCAGCTGGCCGAGCAGCACCAGCTCGACGTGCCGTGGTGCTTCAACCGCAAAGAGGCCAAGGACCACGGCGAGGGCGGCAGCCTGGTCGGCGCACCGCTGGCCGGTGACGTGCTGATCATCGACGACGTGATCACCGCCGGTACCGCCATTCGCGAAGTGATGCAGATCATCAACGCCCAGCAGGCCAAGGCCGCCGGCGTGCTGATTGCGCTGAACCGCGAAGAGCGCGGCAATGGCGAGCTGTCGGCCATCCAGGAAGTCGAGCGCGACTTCAACATCCCGGTGGTCAGCATCGTCTCGCTCACGCAAGTGCTGGAGTTCCTGGCGGACGACCCGCAGCTCAAGCAGCATCTGCCGGCGGTCGAGGCGTATCGCGCGCAGTACGGCATCTGAGCGGCCGCATGGCGCAACAAGAAGGCGACCCTCGGGTCGCCTTTTTTATGGCCTCAACGGCCGTTCGGGTAGGGGTCGTCCACCGCGTCACCCACGCCGGTGACGATCTTCCAGCCCCGTTTGGGGTGTGTGGCGGGTTTGAAGTCGGGGCAGGGCGGCATGGAGCTCTTGCCCTGGTTGGAATACTTGCGGCCGCAGTCCGCACAGGCGTAGCTGCCTGCGGAGACATCGCTGCCGTATGGGACCAGTTCCTTTTGCATTGCGTTTGCTCCTGTGTGAGGAGCCTTCATGCTAATCAGTCAAAAGAGAATGATGTTGTAGGACCGCTCCGCACAGAGTGTAGGAAGTTTCTGTGCAGCCAAAAAGCAGAAAGGCGACCCTCATGGTCGCCTTCCGGTTACCCGCCGCAGGCTCAGGAGCGCTTGCGGTTGGTGATCAGGGTGCCCACGCCGCTGTCGGTGAAGATCTCCAGCAGCACGGCGTTCGGCACGCGGCCATCGATGATGTGCGAGCTGTTCACGCCACCCTGCACTGCATCCAGCGCGCACTTGATCTTCGGCAGCATGCCGCCGTAGATGGTGCCGTCGGCGATCAGCGCGTTGACTTGCTCGGTGGTCAGGCCGGTCAGTACCTGACCCTGCTTGTCCATCAGGCCGGCGATGTTGGTCAGCAGCATCAGCTTTTCGGCTTTCAGCGCCTCGGCCACCTTGCCGGCCACCAGGTCGGCGTTGATGTTGTACGACTCACCGTTGGCGCCCACGCCGATTGGCGCGATCACCGGGATGAAGTCGCCCTTCACCAGCATATTGAGCAGGTCGGTGTTGACGCTGACCACCTCGCCAACGTGGCCGATGTCGATGATTTCCGGCTGGGTCATCTCTGGGGTCTGGCGGCTGACGGTGAGCTTTTTCGCGCGGATCAGCTCGGCGTCCTTGCCGGTCAGGCCGATGGCGCTGCCGCCGTGGCGGTTGATCAGGTTGACGATATCCTTGTTCACCTGGCCGCCCAGCACCATCTCCACCACGTCCATGGTCGCCGAGTCGGTGACGCGCATGCCGTCGATGAAGTGGCTTTCGATCGACAGGCGCTTGAGCAGGTCGCCGATCTGCGGGCCGCCGCCGTGCACGACCACCGGGTTGATGCCCACGGCCTTCATCAGCACGATGTCACGGGCGAAGCCGGTCTTGAGCTCTTCGCTCTCCATCGCGTTGCCGCCGTACTTGATCACCAGGGTCTTGCCGACGAAACGGCGGATGTAGGGCAGTGCTTCGGACAAAACCTCGGCTACATGGGAAGCGGCATCGCGATCGAGGGTCATGCAGGGCTCCAGGTAAGGAACGGATAGTCGTCAGAACGGCAGTTGCAGGCCGGGTTGGACCCGCAGCAGCTGCGCGCGGAATACAGCCTTGATACGGTCGAGCTCGGCAGCGCTGTCGGCTTCGAAGCGCAGCACCAGCACCGGTGTGGTGTTGGAGGCGCGGACCAAGCCCCAGCCGTGCGGGTAGTCCACCCGCACACCGTCGATGGTGGTGAGGTTGGCCTGGCCCCAGTCGGCGTCGCGTTGCAGAGCATCAATGATGCTGAATTTACCCTCGTCGGTCACATCAATGTTGATTTCCGGCGTGGAAATATCATTGGGGAAGTCGGCGAACAGGCTTTCGGCATCCTGGTCGGCCTTGCTGAGGATCTCCAACAGGCGCGCGGCGCTGTAGATACCGTCATCGAAACCGTACCAGCGCTCCTTGATGAAGATGTGACCGCTCATCTCGCCGGCCAGCAGGGAGCCGGTCTGTTTCATCTTCTTCTTGATCAACGAATGGCCGGTCTTCCACATTAGCGCACGGCCGCCGTGCTGTTCGATCAGCGGGGTGAGGCGGCGGGTGCATTTGACGTCGAAGATGATCTCGGCGCCCGGGTTGCGCTGCAGCACGTCCTGGGCAAACAGCATCAGCAGGCGGTCGGGGTAGACGATGTTGCCGGTGTTGGTCACCACGCCCACGCGGTCGCCGTCGCCGTCGAAGGCCAGGCCGATGTCGGCGCCGATCTCCTTCACCTTGGCGATCAGGTCTTCAAGGTTTTCAGGCTTGCCCGGGTCCGGGTGGTGGTTGGGGAAGTTGCCGTCGACCTCGCAGAACAGCGGGGTCACCTCGCAGCCCAGGGCTTCGATCAGTTGCGGGGCGATCACGCCGGCGGCGCCGTTGCCGCAGTCCACCACCACTTTCAGCGGCTTGGCCAGCTTCACGTCGCCGGTGATCTGCTGGAAGTAGCGCTCGAGGATTTCGACTTTTTGCACGCTGCCTTCAGCGCGGGTCAGGTCGTTGGTCTTCAGGCGGGTCAGCAGGGCCTGGATCTGTTCGTTGGCCAGGGTGTCGCCGGCGATGACGATCTTGAAACCGTTGTAGTCCGACGGGTTGTGGCTGCCGGTGAGCATCACCCCCGACTTGCCGGCCAGCACGTTGGCTGCGTAGTACAGCGCAGGGGTGGGCACCAGGCCGACGTCGGTCACCTGGCAGCCGGCCTCGACCAGGCCCTTGATCAGTTGCTCGACCAGCATCGGGCCGGACAGGCGGCCGTCACGGCCGACCGAGATCTGCGGCTCGCCCTGGGCGAGGGTCTGTGCGCCGATGGCGCGGCCGATCCAGTAGGCGGTTTCGCCGTGCAGGGTCTTGCCCACCACACCGCGGATGTCATAGGCGCGGAATATGCTGTCGGGCAGTGCGGGGACCAGCTGGGCCATGTCGTTCATCTCTGGGACTCCAAGTATTCAAAGGCTTCTGGGCAGGCACAAACTGAACGCTTGGACGGTGGAATGCCCCGAGAGTTCGCCATCCATGGCCCGAACGGTCGGTGTTCGGCTCAGCGGGTGCCGGAGTGGCCGAAGCCGCCAGCGCCGCGTTGGGTCTCGTCGAACTGCTCGACCAGCTCGAAATGCGCCTGCACTACTGGCACCAGAATCAGCTGCGCAATGCGCTCGCCAACGGTGATGGTGAACGGCGTATTGCCGCGGTTCCAGCAGCTGACCATCAGCTCGCCCTGGTAGTCCGAGTCGATCAGGCCGACCAGGTTGCCCAGCACGATACCGTGCTTGTGGCCCAGGCCCGAGCGCGGCAGGATCATTGCCGCCAGGCCCGGGTCGCCGATGTACACCGACAGGCCGGTGGGGATCAGCAGGGTCTGGCCCGGCTCGAGGACGGTGTCCTCTTTGAGCAGGGCGCGCAGGTCGAGGCCGGCGGAGCCGGGGGTGGCGTATTGCGGCAGCGGGAATTCGCTACCCAGGCGGGGGTCGAGGATCTTGGCTTGAAGAGCGTGCATGTAACTTATTGAACCTGGTTGAGCCGTTCGGCGATGAAGGCAACCAGCTGGCGGGCGATCTTGCCCTTGCTGGTCTGCGCGAAGAGGGTCTGGTGCTGCTGGCGGTCGATCACGGTCAGGGCGTTTTCCTCGCTGTTGAAGCCGATGCTGGGGTTGGCCACATCATTGGCGACGATCAGGTCGAGGTTCTTGTCCTTGAGCTTGCGCGTGGCGTAGTCGAGCAGGTGCTCGGTTTCGGCGGCGAAGCCTACGCTGAACGGGCGGTCGGGCCGGCCGGCAATGGTCGCAAGGATATCGGGATTGCGCACCATCTGCAGCAGCATGCCGTCGCCGGTGGTGGGATCTTTCTTCAATTTTTGCGGGGCGACGACTTCCGGGCGGTAGTCCGCGACCGCAGCCGAGGCAATGAACAGGTCGCAGCCCATGGCCGCTTCGCAGGCCGCGAGCATGTCCCGCGCGCTGACCACGTCGATGCGGCTGACCCGGTCAGGGGTGGGCAGGTGCACGGGGCCGGTGACCAGGGTCACCCGGGCCCCGGCTTCGGCGGCGGCTTCTGCCAGGGCGAAGCCCATCTTCCCTGAACTATGGTTGGTGATGTAGCGCACCGGGTCGATGTTTTCTTGGGTAGGGCCGGCGGTGATCAGCACGTGCTTGCCGGTGAGGGCCTCGCGCTTGAAGCTTTCGGCGGCGCACCAGGCAAGGTCGGTGGCCTCGAGCATGCGGCCCAGGCCTACGTCGCCACAGGCCTGGCTGCCCGAAGCCGGGCCGAACACCTGGATGCCGCGGCGCTTGAGCAGCTCGAGGTTGTCCTGGGTGGCCGGGTCGCGCCACATGGCCTGGTTCATCGCCGGGGCCACGGCCACGGTGGCGTCGGTGGCCAGTACCAGGGTGGTCAGCAGGTCATCGGCCATGCCCTGGGCCAGGCGCGCCATCAGGTCGGCGGTGGCCGGGGCGATCAGCACCAGGTCGGCCCACTTGGCCAGTTCGATGTGGCCCATGGCCGCTTCGGCGGCGGGGTCGAGCAAGTCCATGTGCACCGGGTGGCCGGACAGCGCCTGCAGGGTGAGCGGGGTGATGAATTCGGCACCGCCGCGGGTCATGACCACGCGCACCTGCGCGCCGTGTTCCAGGAGTCGGCGAATCAGCTCGGCGCTCTTGTAGGCGGCAATGCCGCCACCCACGCCGAGAACGATGCGCTTGCGATACAGCCGCTGCATAGGCTTGCCTTTATCCAGTGAAAGCGGGCGGCGACGTTCACAACTGCCTGCGGCAGAACGTCGCATTTTCGAAGCGAACTAGATTAACACAGCGGTCAAATTCGCCGCAGTACCACGCGAGGAGGGGGTGGATGAACATCAGGGAGTGGCCGCTCGAGGAGCGGCCGAGGGAAAAACTGTTGCGGCGTGGCGCGGGTAGCCTGTCGGATGCCGAGTTGCTGGCGGTGTTTCTCGGTTCGGGGGTAAAGGGCCGTAGCGTGCTGGACCTGGCGCGCGGGCTGCTGGTGAAGTTTGGCGGTTTGCGCCAGGTGCTCGAGGCCGACCGGCAGGCTTTCGTTGGCGAACTGGGGCTGGGGCCGGTGCGCTACAGCCAGTTGCAGGCCTTGCTGGAAATCGGCCGCCGGCACCTGGCCACGTCTATCGAGCGCGAGTCGGCCATGGACAGCCCGCAGGCCGTGCGGCGTTACCTCAAAGCCATGTTGCGGCATGAGGTCAGTGAGGTGTTCGGTTGCCTGTTCCTCGATACCAAGCACCGGCCGCTGGCATTCGAGATCCTTTTTCGCGGCACCATCGATCGGGCCAGCATCTACCCGCGTGAGGTAGTACGCCGGGCCTTGCTGCACAACGCGGCGGCGCTGATCCTGTGCCACAACCACCCGTCAGGCAATTGTGAACCGAGCCAGGATGACGTGCACCTGACCCAGGTGCTCAAGCGCTCACTGGCGCTGATCGATGTGCGGGTGATGGACCATGTGATCGTCGGCGACGGCGAGCCGCTGTCGATGGTCGAGCGGGGGTGGTTGGCGGGTTAGTGCTGTACAGGCTGTACCGGCCTCATCGCCCCACCGAAACCTTGCTGAAATCCAACCGCCCGAACGGGCTGGCCTGATACCCCTGCACATCCTGGCGCAGCAGCGTCGCGGCGGTCGGATGCGCCAGCGGCACCCACAGCGCCTGCTGCTGGATCAACGTCTGCGCCTGCTGGTACAGCCGGCTGCGCACGCTCTGGTCGTTGGTGGTGCGCCCGGCGTTGATCAACTGGTCCAGGCGGTTGTCGCAGAACCGCGCGAAGTTGGTCCCGGACTGCACCGCCGCGCAGGAAAACTGCGGGCTGAGGAAGTTGTCCGGGTCGCCGTTGTCGCCGGCCCAGCCCATGAACAGCAAATCATGCTCGCCCGCTTTGGCCCGGCGGATCAGCTCGCCCCATTCGATGGTGCGGATCTCGGCCTTGATGCCGACCTTGGCCAGGTCTGCCTGCAGCATCTGCGCGCCTAGCGCCGGGTTGGGGTTGAGCAGGCTGCCCGACGGGCGGGTCCAGATGGTCGTCTCGAAGCCTTTGGCTAGGCCAGCCTTGTTCAGCAGCGCCTTGGCCTTCTTCTGGTCCATGGCATAGCCCGGCAGGTCCTTGGCGTAGCTCCAGGTGTTGGGCGGGTAGGGGCCATTGGCGGCGGTGGCGGTGTCTTCGAACACGGCCTTGATGTAGGCCTGCTTGTCGAAGGCCAGGTTGATTGCCTGGCGCACCTCGGGCTTGTCCAGCGGCGGGTGCTGGCTGTTGATGGCCACGAACGCGGTCATGAACGCAGGCGTTGTTGCCACCTTGAGGTTGCCATCCTTGCCGGCCTCGGCCACATCCAGCGGCTTGGGCGACAGCGCTACCTGGCACTCGCCGCGCTTGAGCTTCTGCAGGCGCACGTTGGCGTCGGTGGTGATGGCGAAGATCAGCGGGTCGACCGCCGGCTTGCCGGCGAAGTAGTCGGGGTTGGCGCGGTAGCGCACCACGGCGTCCTTCTGGAAGCGCTGGAACACGAACGGGCCGGTACCGATCGGCTGGCTGTTGAGCTTCTCGGGGGTGCCGGCCTTGAGCAGCTTGTCGGCGTATTCGGCCGAGTAGATCGAGGCAAAGCCCATGCTCAGGGTGGCCAGGAAGGTGGCGTCCGGGTGGGTCAGGGTGAAGCGCACGGTGTGCGGCTCGGGGGCGTCGATCGACTTGATCAGGCTGCCCAGTTGCAGCGACTGGGCGTGCGGGTAGCCGCCAGGTGCGGTCTTGTGCCAGGCATGGGCGGGGTAGAGCATGCGCTGGAAGCTGAACAGTACGTCATCGGCGTCCAGTTCGCGGCTGGGCTTGAAGTACGCCGTGCTGTGGAATTTCACGTCTTTACGCAGCTGGAAGTCGTAGATCAGCCCGTCCGGCGACACGCTCCAGCTTTCGGCCAGGCTCGGCACCACCTTGCCCTGCTGGGCATCGAACTCGACCAGGCGGTTCATCAGCACGTCGGCCGAGGCGTTGGTGGTGGTCAGCGAGTTGTACTGGACCACGTCGAAGCCTTCAGGGCTGGCTTCGGTGCACACCGACAGCGGCGCAGCCTGGGCCAGGCCGGTGGCGCACAGGGCGGTGAATAACAAGGAAAGGGCGGCGGCACGCATGGTGGCTCCTTGGCTGGTCAGATGGCCCATCTGCCGGTGCAGTCTGGAAATGGCCCTACCCTAGTGTGCGTAACAGCAAATGACCACCTTCTTTTTCAGACCCTTGGCGACGAGCGGTCGACAGCGCGGCGAGCGAGTCGCTATGCTGCTCGGCCGCGATTGGCAGTACGTGGATGCTCACTTTCTGTTGTTGCGGCGTAGTCTTTCTGGTATAAAGCAGCGCTCTTTTCTAGGGGCTCGGCCTGTCGCATCAGCGGATCCGGTCGATAAGACCTCCAGAATCACGGCGCCTGGCGCCAAAGACTGAGAGATTAAGCGGCCAACCCATGCCGGGTTGGGCATGTGGTTTTAGAGGGCTGAGTCATGTCGAGAGTCTGTCAAGTTACTGGTAAGGGTCCAGTAACCGGGAACAACATTTCCCACGCAAACAACAAAACCCGTCGTCGTTTCCTGCCGAACCTGCAGCACCACCGTTTCTGGGTTGAATCCGAGAACCGTTTCGTGCGTCTGCGTGTATCCGCCAAAGGCATGCGTATCATCGACAAGCGCGGCATCGATGCCGTTCTGGTTGACATCCGCAAAGCTGGCGCCAAGGTTTAAGGGAGAACATCATGCGTGAATTGATCCGTCTGGTTTCGAGTGCCGGTACCGGCCACTTCTACACCACCGACAAGAACAAGCGCACCACCCCGGACAAAATCGAGATCAAGAAATACGATCCGGTTGTTCGCAAGCACGTGGTGTACAAGGAAGCCAAGATCAAGTAATTGGTCGGCAACCTGAAAAAAACCCGCAACCGAAAGGTCGCGGGTTTTTTTATGCCTGCTTCCACAGGGATTGCATAAGCTTCATACCCGTGCGGTACCTGTAGGAGCCGGCTTGCCGGCGATGAGGCCAGTACAGGCCTAAATCATTTCTGCTCGAACAGCACATAGATCTTGCGGCACGGCTCCAGCACTTCCCAGGTGCCCTTGAAGCCCGCCGGGATGACGAAGCGGTCGCCAACGCGCAAGGTCTTGGCATTGCCGTCCTGGTCGCGTAGCACCGAAACACCCTGCACGATCTCGCAGTACTCATGCTCGGTGTAGTTCACCGTCCACTGCCCCACCTCACCTTCCCAGACACCCGCGGCAAACTGCCCGCAGGGGCTGGAGTAATGGTTGTAGACAGCCTGGTCCGGCTCGCCCTTGAGGATTTTCTCGGCGGCCGGGCGGTAGCGTTCGGCCTCGGTAAGCACCTGGGCGAAGTCGACGATGCTGGCAATGCTCATGCTGGATACCCTGTGGTTGTTTAATAAAATGAACATCAGTAGGCGTTTAGGCCTTGAGTGTCAAATATATTGATAGTTTGGCCCGCCTGGTTTAGGGTGTCGGATGCCGGTGTGCGTTCATCGCCCGGGCAGAATTTCTGACAGCACCCGTGAGTCCTCAGTGCGGTGCTGCACCTTAACAACAGAGGAGTTTCCTATGACCACCCTGACTCGTGCGGACTGGGAACAGCGTGCCCAGCAACTGAAGATCGAAGGCCGCGCCTTCATCAACGGCGAATACACCGATGCCGCATCCGGTGAAACCTTCGACTGCCTGAGCCCGGTGGACGGACGCTTCCTGGCCAAGGTTGCCAGCTGTGACCTGGCCGATGCCAACCACGCCGTCGACAACGCCCGTGCGGTGTTCGAATCCGGCGTCTGGTCGCGCCTGGCCCCGGCCAAGCGCAAGGCTACCCTGATCCGCTTCGCAGACCTGCTGCGCAAGAACGTCGAAGAGCTGGCCCTGCTGGAAACCCTCGACATGGGCAAGCCGATCGGCGACTCGTCGACCATCGACATCCCGGGCGCTGCCAACGCCATTCACTGGACCGCCGAAGCCATCGACAAGGTCTACGACGAAGTCGCCCCCACCCCGCACGACCAGCTCGGCCTGGTTACCCGCGAGCCGGTGGGCGTGGTCGGTGCCATCGTACCTTGGAACTTCCCGCTGCTGATGGCCTGCTGGAAACTCGGCCCGGCCCTGGCCACCGGTAACTCCATCGTCCTCAAGCCGTCGGAAAAGTCGCCGCTGACCGCCATCCGCATCGCCCAGCTGGCGATCGAGGCCGGCATCCCGAAAGGCGTGCTGAACGTGCTGCCAGGCTACGGCCACACCGTGGGCAAGGCCCTGGCCCTGCACATGGACGTCGACACCCTGGTGTTTACCGGTTCCACCAAGATCGCCAAGCAGCTGATGGTGTACGCGGGCGAATCGAACATGAAGCGCGTGTGGCTGGAAGCTGGCGGCAAGAGCCCGAACATCGTCTTTGCCGACGCCCCGGACCTGCAAGCGGCCGCCGAAGCCGCTGCCAGCGCCATAGCCTTCAACCAGGGCGAGGTCTGCACCGCAGGCTCCCGCCTGCTGGTCGAGCGTTCGATCAAGGACAAGTTCCTGCCCATGGTGGTCGAGGCCCTCAAGGGCTGGAAGCCTGGCAACCCGCTGGACCCGCAGACCACCGTCGGCGCGCTGGTCGATACCCAGCAGATGAACACCGTGCTGTCGTACATCGACGCCGGCCATCAGGACGGCGCCAAGCTGCTGGCCGGTGGCAAGCGCACCCTCGAAGAGACCGGCGGCACCTATGTCGAGCCGACCATCTTCGACGGCGTGACCAACGCCATGCGCATCGCCAAGGAAGAGATCTTCGGCCCGGTGCTGTCGGTAATCACCTTCGATACCGCCGAAGAAGCCGTGGCTATCGCCAACGACACCCCGTATGGCCTGGCCGCCGGCATCTGGACCTCGGACATCTCCAAGGCCCACAAGACCGCCCGCGCCGTGCGTGCCGGCAGCGTCTGGGTCAACCAGTACGACGGCGGCGACATGACCGCGCCGTTCGGTGGCTTCAAGCAGTCGGGCAACGGCCGTGACAAGTCGCTGCACGCCCTGGAGAAGTACACCGAGCTGAAGGCGACCTGGATCAAGCTGTAATCCAGAGGGCCGCTGTGCGGCCCATTCGCGGGCAAGCCCGCTCCCACAGGTGCTGCGCTGCTCTCTAGGCCAGCGGCGGCCCTGTGGGAGCGGGCTTGCCCGCGAATGGGCTGCACAGCAGCCCCAGCCATAGCCGGGTCGGCCATGCTGCCCCGGCTTTGTTGTTTCTGCTGTTCAAGCATTCTGCCTGGGAGGCTTTCATGCGTTGGGGAACCTACTTTGCCGTACTGGCGTCGGTGCTCAGTGTCGGGCTCGCGCTCGGCGTGAGCATGCCGCTGGTGTCCCTGCGCCTGGAGGGCTGGGGCTACGGTGGGTTCGCCATCGGTGTCATGGCTGCGATGCCGGCGGTCGGCGTGCTGATCGGTGCCAGCCTGGCCAGCCGCCTGGCCGGCTGGGTCGGGGTGCCCATGGCCATGCGCCTGTGCCTGTGGGGCGGAGCGCTGTCGATCGGCTTGGTGGCGCTGCTGCCCAGTTACCCGCTGTGGCTGGGGCTGCGCCTGCTGATCGGCATGTCGCTGACGGTGGTGTTCATCCTTGGCGAAAGCTGGATCAACCAGTTGGTGGTCGAGCACTGGCGCGGCCGCCTGGTGGCTTTGTACGGCAGCAGCTATGCGCTCAGCCAGCTGGCCGGGCCGCTGGTGCTGGGCTTTCTCGGCTCGAACGACGACTTCGGCTTCTGGGCCGCCACCGGCCTCTTGTTGCTGGCACCCTTGATACTGCTTGGCCGCGGCGGCGCACCGACCACCGAGGCCTGCAGCGTCACCCTGGGCGACCTGGTCGGCTTTTGCCGGCGTCTGCCGGTGATCGCCTGGGCCATCGCCCTGTTCGCCGCCTTCGAAGCGATGATTCTCACCCTGCTGCCGGTGTACTGCCTGCAGCAGGGTTTTACCACTGAGCTTGCGCTGTTCATGGTCAGCACCGTGGTGGTCGGCGATGCGGTGCTGCAGTTGCCCATCGGCGCGCTGGCCGACCGCATGTCGCGGCGCACGTTGTTCAGCGGCTGTGCTTTGACCCTGATGGTATCCAGCCTGGCGATTCCGCTGTTACTGCACACGCCGGTGATCTGGCCGTTGTGGGTGCTGTTCGGCGCCAGTGCCGGCGGGTTGTTCACCCTGTCGCTGGTGCTGATCGGCGAGCGTTATCGGGATGATGCGCTGGTACGGGCCAATGCCCATGTGGCGCAGTTGTGGGGCATCGGCTGCCTGATCGGCCCGCTGTTGGCCGGGGCCGGCAGCCAGTGGATCAGCGGGCATGCGTTGCCGCTGCTGATGGCGGCGGGGGCGGCGGGGCTGGTGCTGCTGACCCGGCGCAAGGATGCTTTCGAGCCAGAGCCGGCCTGACCCCTGTAGGAGCCGGCAAGCCGGCTCCTACAGGTACAACGCAGGCTTGAAGCTTATGAGGTCCCTGTGGGAGCGGCTTTAGCCGCGAAGCAGGCGACGCGGTGGCTGGCACCGGCTTGGCCGGTGTTCGCGGGTAAACCCGCTCCCACAGGGCGCGCGATAGGTCTACAGCATCTTTTCCAGGCCCACCGCCTTGCTCACCCAGGCATTGAAGCGCCGCCACCAGCCACCCGGCTCGGTCAGCAGCACATGCCGCTGGCCGTTGTCCTCGGTCACCCACACCATCTTGCCGTCCACCAGCTGCGGCTGGTAGCTCAGCGCCGGGGCCATGCCCTGCAGCGCCAGTTCGCGGGTGTACTCGGCCAACTCCGGGCTGTCCACCAGCACCCCCACCTCGGTGTTCCACAGCACCGAGCGCGGGTCGAAGTTGAACGAGCCGATGAAGGTCTTGTGCCGGTCGAACACCATCGCCTTGCTGTGCAGGCTGGAGTCGGAGCTGCCGTGGAAGGTCAGCCCGCGCCGGGTAATCGCATCGCCCGGCTGGCGGCGCAGCTCGTACAGCTGCACGCCATGCTCCAGCAAGGCGCGCCGGTAGGGTGCGTAGCCGCCATGCACCGCCGGCACGTCAGTGGCCTCCAGCGAGTTGGTCAAAAGCTTCACCGAAGTGCCGGCGTCGGCATGGCTGGTCAGGTACAAAAGCCCCGGCTCGCCCGGCACGAAGTAGGCCGACACCAGGATCAGCTCGCGGTGCACGCCGTTCAGCTCCGGTGCCAGCTGGTGGCTCATCAGCAACTGCGGGTCGGGCTCGTCGTCGGCCAGCACCTTGCTCGGCGCATCCCACAACGCCTGGCTGTGGGCCCAGATCAGCTCGTTGCGCCACACGTCCAGGCGCGGCTGGGTCTGGTAGGCCATCAGCCGCTCGTAGGCCGCCTTGCGCTCGATGCGCGCCCGGGCCAGCCAGGTTTCCAGGCGCTGGCGGCTGGCCTGCAGGTCGGCCGCGTCGGGCTGCCACCACAGGTAGTCGCTGATCGGTCGGCTCAGGGCGCTGTTCCAGTACTGGTCGAAGCTGTGCCCCAGCTGCTCGGCCACCGGCCCCACCCCCAACAGGTCGATGTCGGTGAAGTTCAGGTTGGGTTCGGCGTCGAAATACTCGTCGCCCAGGTTGCGCCCGCCGACGATGGCCATGCTGTTGTCCACCAGAAACAGCTTGTTGTGCATGCGCCGGTGCTGGCGCGACAGGTTGAACAGCCGCCCGGCCGCGCGGGTGAAGCCGGTGCTGCGCCCCAGGTGCAGCGGGTTGAACACACGGATCTGGATGTTCGGGTGGGCGGCGAGGGTGCCGATCAGGCTGTCCAGGCCATCGCTGGCGGTGTCGTCCAGCAGCACCCGCACGCGCACGCCGCGGTCGGCGGCGCGCAGCAATTCATGCACCAGGGCGCGGGTGCTCAGGCCATCGTGGACGATGTAATACTGCACATCGATGCTGGCCTGGGCGTTGCGGATCAGCTCGGCGCGGGCGCGGAACGCCTCGTTGCTGTTGGGCAGCAGGCGAAAGCCCGAGCGGCCCTCGTAGGGCGCGGCCTGGCGCTGCACCGAACGGCCGAACGCCGAGTCGCTTGCGGGTAAAGCCTGGCTCACGTCACGGAGCGTGCTGACGCTGGCACAGCCCGAAAGGCCAAGCAGCAGCGCCAGCAGCAGGGGCAGAGTGCGCTGGAGTCTCAAGGGTGGGGCGTCCTGTGCAGCAAGGGCTTATGGGGTTGGACCGTGGCAGGCGGTGCAAAGTTACCCGGCGGGCTGTTCCTGATCCAGTAGACGAATGGCGCTTTGCCCCACCTTGCGTACGGCCTCCTCGATTTGCGGCGTCGGCCGCGCGGCGAAGTTCATGCGCAGGCAGTTGCGGTACTTGCCCGAGGCCGAAAAGATGCTGCCCACGGCAATCTGCACGCCCTGCTCCAGTAAAGCCCGGTTCAGGCGCAGCGTATCGAAACTTTCCGGCAGTTCCACCCACAGCATGAAGCCGCCCTGGGGCCGGCTGGCGCGGGTGCCCGGCGGGAAGTACCGGGTCACCCAGTCGCACATCTGATCGCGGCCGCGCTGGTACTGGCTGCGCATGCGCCGCAGGTGCGGCTGGTAGTGGCCGTCGGCGATGAAGTCGGCAATCGCCAGTTGCGGCTGGCAGGCGGTGCTGCCGGTGCTGATGTACTTCATGTGCAGCACCCGCTCCAGGTAGCGCCCCGGCGCCACCCAGCCGACCCGCAGGCCTGGGGCCAGGGTCTTGGAGAACGAGCTGCACAGCAGCACGCGGCCATCGTCGTCGAACGACTTCACCGTGCTTGGGCGCGGGTAGGTGTAGGCCAGGTCGCCGTACACATCGTCTTCCAGAATCGCCACGTCGTAGCGCTGGGCCAGGGTCAGCAGGGCCTTCTTGCGCGCCTCGGGCATGATGTAGCCGAGCGGGTTGTTGCAGTTGGGGGTGATCTGGATGAGCTTGATCGGCCACTGCTCCAGGGCCAGCTCCAGGGCTTCGAGGCTGATGCCGGTGATCGGGTCGGTGGGGATCTCCAGGGCCTTCATCCCTAAGCCCTTGAGGGTCTGCATGGCGCCGTGGAAGCTCGGCGAGTCCACTGCGACGATATCGCCGGGCTGGCACACTGCGCGGATGCTGCACGACAGCGCCTCGTGGCAGCCGGTGGTCACCACCAGGTCAGCCGGGCCCAGGCGGCAGCCGGAGTCGAGCATCAGCCGGGCAATCTGCTCGCGCAACTGTAGGTTGCCGTGGATGTTGTCGTAATACAGCCCGGGCATGTCCATGCGCCGGCTGATCTGCGCCAGGCTTCGCAGCAGCGGCTTGAGGGTCGGGCTGTCGACGTCGGGCATGCCGCGCCCGAGCTGGATCACGTCACGCTGCGGGGTGCTGCGCACCAGTTCCAGCACCTGCTCCCACTGGGAGATATCCACAGGCCGCTGGGCCGGCCGGCTGATGTCCGGCAGCGCCGGCAACTGGCGGTCTTCGGCGACGAAGTAGCCGGACTTGGGCCTGGGCGACACCAGGCCGTTGTCCTCCAGCATGCGGTAGGCCTGCTGCACGGTGCTCAGGCTGACGCCGTGCTCGACGCTCAGCGCCCGCACCGACGGCAGGCGCTGCCCGGGGCGGTACAGGCCCTGCTCGATGCGCGAGCCGAGCAGTTCTGCCAGGTTGAGGTAGAGGGTCACGGCATACTCCGGGAGTTTTGTAGGAGGCGACCAATACAGATCGTAGGAAAATACTCCATTCAGCCCACTTTCCGCCAATTCTGTATGGAGATAATAAACAGCGGTTGAATCTGTATTGCAAAAGGCTGCAAAGCGCAAGCTGTGCCCACAGTATTAACCGAGTGGGAGTACGCAGTGATGGGCAGCTTGAGCGATGTGCGTGTGCAACTGTTGGCCAAGGAACTGGAGGCCGGGCAACGAACCAGAATCTACGACCCGCTGGCCAACCTCAGCCGCTGGGGCCTCATGCTGCATCGCTGGCGCACCCGCAAGGCGCTGCTGGAGCTGGATGCACGCCAGCTGCGCGATATCGGCCTGAGCTGGGAGCAGGCGCGGGAGGAGGGGTGCAAGCCGTTCTGGCGCGAATGACTGGGCCTTTGTAGGAGCCGGCTTGCCGGCGATGGCGCCCGGCCTGGCAGCATCATTGCCGGGGCGGGCCCTATCGCCGGCAAGCCGGCTCCTACAGGGGCCTCACATCAATTCTTTGAGCCGGTACCACAACATCCCCAACGCCAGCACCGGCGAGCGCAGTAGCTTGCCACCCGGGAAGGTCGGGTGCGGCACCTTGGCGAACAGGTCGAAGCGCCCGCCCTGCTGCCCGCAAATGGCCTCACCCAGCAGCCGCCCGGCCAGGTGCGTGGCGTTCAGGCCATGCCCGGAATAGGCCTGGGCGTAATACACGTTGGGCTGGCTGGCCAGCCGGCCGATCTGCGGCAGGCGGTTGGCGCCGATGCCGATCATGCCGCCCCACTGGTAGTCGATGCGCACATCGGCCAGTTGCGGGAACACCTTGAGCATCTTCGGGCGCATGTACGCGGCAATATCCTTGGGGTCGCGCCCGGAGTAATGGCAGGCACCGCCGAACAGCAGGCGGTGGTCGGCCGACAGCCGGTAGTAGTCCAGCGCCACGCGCTGGTCGCACACCGCCATGTTCTGCGGCAGCAACTTGCGCGCGTGCTCCTCGCCCAGCGGCTCGGTGGCGATGATGTAGCTGCCGGCAGGCAGCACCTTGCCGCCCAGCTCGCGGTTGAGGTCGTTGTGGTAGGCGTTGCAGCACAGCACCAGGGTCTTGGCGCGCACCTGGCCCTGGGCGGTGTGCACCTTAACCTGCGGGCCGTAGTCGATGCGGGTGACCTCGGACTGCTCGAACAGGCGCACCCCCAGGCGGGCGGCGGCAGCGGCCTCGCCGAGGGCCAGGTTGAGCGGGTGCAGGTGGCCCGAGCCCATGTCAATCAGGCCGCCGGCGTATTGCTCGGAGCCGACCACGCTGTGGATATCGTCCTTGGCCACCAGGCGCAGCTCGTGGCGGTAGCCGAGGCTGCGCAGGGCGTCGGCTTCCTCGGCGAAGCCTTTGAGTTCGTCGGGCTTGTTGGCCAGGTCGCAGTAGCCCCAGGTCAGGTCGCAGGCGATGGCGTGGCGCTCGATGCGTTCGCGGACGATTTCCACCGCTTCCAGGCCCATGAGTTTCATGGCCCGCACACCGTCCTCGCCGATCACCGGCAAAAACTGCTCCAGGCCATGGCCGACGCCGCGAATCAGTTGCCCGCCGTTGCGTCCGCTGGCGCCCCAGCCAAGCTTGCGCGCCTCCAGCAAAATCACCGACAGGCCGCGCTCGGCCAGCTCGATGGCGGTGTTCAGGCCTGAATAGCCGCCGCCGACGATGCACACATCGGCGCTGTGCCCGCCCTGCAGAAAGGCGTGGTCGGAGTGTGGCGCGCTGCTGGCGGCGTAATAGGAGGCGGCGTGCTGCGCGCTGTGGACCATGGGTCGATTCCTGACGTGGGGCGGGGAAGGGGAGGATAGGCATCAGGCCAATCGCGGGGCAAGCCCGCTCCCACGACCAGTCTTGCGTAGGAGCGGGCTTGCCCCGCGATTGGGCCTATAATCCAGCACCAAAATTCCAGATGCACCGCCCATGCCCTGCAACCGCCACAAGATCCACTTCCTGCGTGAACTCATCCCCTCGTTCGAGTGCGAGCCCGGCTGCCATGACTGCTGTGGCCCGGTCACCACCTCGGCCGAAGAGATGGCCCGCCTGCCGCGCAAGAGCCAGGCCGAACAGGATGCGGCCCTGGAACACCTGAACTGCGTACACCTGGGCCCCAACGGCTGCACTGTCTACGAAGAACGCCCGATGATCTGCCGGTTGTTCGGCACCACCCCGCGCCTGGCCTGCCCCCGTGGCCGCGGCCCGGCGCAGCCGATCGACCCGGGAGCCGAACAGCTGGTGCATCAGTTCATCGCCACCACCCGGCAAGTTTTGGTCTGAATCCGCTGGACCCATTCGGGATTGCCGGGGCCGCTTCGCGCCCCATTCGCGACACAAGGCCGCTCCTACAAATTATCGCGGTTTCTGTAGGAGCGGCCTTGTGTCGCGAATGGGGTGCGAAGCGCCCCCAGCGAGCTGAAGACGAACCAAATGCGTCGAAGGGGCAGCCTCTCAATCCGGAATCGGCAGGCAAAGGCTCTCTTTCACCTCTTCCATCACGATATAGCTCTTCGACTCGCGCACGTGTGGCAGCTTCAGCAGGATGTCGCCGAGCAGCTTGCGGTACGACGCCATCTCCGAAATGCGCGCCTTCACCAGGTAGTCAAAGTCGCCCGACACCAGGTGGCATTCCAGCACGTGGGGCAGCTTGAGCACCGCGCGGCGGAACTCCTCGAAGGTGTCGCCCGATTTGTAGTCCAGGCTGATCTCGACGAACACCAGCAGGCTGCCCTTGAGGTGCTGCGGGTTCAGCCGGGCGTTGTAGCCCATGATGATCCCCTCGCGCTCCAGGCGGCGCACGCGCTCGGTGCACGGGGTGGTCGACAGCCCGACTTTCTCGCCCAGTTCGGTGAACGAGATACGGCCGTCATTCTGCAGGATCCGCAGGATGTTGCGGTCGATCTTGTCCAGTTCACGCTTGCTCTGGTGCTGGGTTCTCATAGGGGATGCCGCTCCGTCAAAGGCGTTTTTGCCGAGAATTCTCGCCAAATATAGGCCTTTATATAGTGAATTGCACTGGGCTCGGATTCATATACTGCGCGCATCCATGCCATTTCAACAAAAGACTGCGGTGCGCCGCGTGCGAGGGATAAACAATGCGAGTTCTGGTACTTGGTAGCGGTGTGATCGGAACCGCCAGTGCCTATTACCTGGCCCGGCAAGGTTTCGAAGTAACGGTGGTCGACCGCCAGCCGGCGGTGGCCATGGAAACCAGCTTTGCCAACGCCGGCCAGATCTCGCCGGGCTATGCCTCGCCCTGGGCCGCTCCGGGCGTGCCGCTCAAAGCCATCAAGTGGCTGCTGGAGCGCCACGCGCCTTTGGCCATCAAACTGACCGGCGACGTCGACCAGTACCTGTGGATGGCGCAGATGCTGCGCAACTGCACCGCCAGCCGCTATGCGGTGAACAAGGAGCGCATGGTGCGCCTGTCCGAGTACAGCCGCGACTGCCTCGACGAGCTGCGCGCCGAAACCGGCATCGCTTACGAAGCTCGCACCCTGGGCACCACCCAGCTGTTCCGTACCCAGGCCCAGGTGGACGCCGCAGCCAAGGATATCGCCGTGCTGGAGCAGTCCGGCGTGCCTTACGAGCTGCTCGACCGCGACGGCATTGCCCGCGTGGAGCCGGCCCTGGCCGGTGTCAAAGGCATCCTCGCCGGCGCCCTGCGCCTGCCCAACGACCAGACCGGCGACTGCAAGCTGTTCACCACCCAGCTGGCTGAGCTGGCGATCAAGGCAGGCGTCGAGTTTCGCTTTGGCCAGGACATCCAGCGCCTGGACTTTGCCGGCGACCGCATCAACGGTGTGTGGGTCGACGGCAAGCTGGAAACCGCCGACCGCTACGTGCTGGCCCTGGGCAGCTATTCGCCGCAAATGCTCAAGCCGCTGGGCATCAAGGCGCCGGTGTACCCGCTCAAAGGTTATTCGCTGACCGTGCCGATCACCGATGCCGCCATGGCGCCGACCTCGACCATTCTCGACGAAACCTACAAGGTCGCCATCACCCGTTTCGACAACCGCATCCGCGTCGGCGGCATGGCCGAAATCGCAGGCTTCGACCTGTCGCTGAACCCGCGCCGGCGTGAAACGCTGGAGATGATCGTCAACGACCTTTATCCTCGCGGCGGCGACCTGAGCCAGGCCGATTTCTGGACCGGCTTGCGCCCGGCCACCCCCGACGGCACCCCGATCGTCGGCGCCACCCGGTACCGCAACCTGTTCCTCAACACTGGCCACGGCACGCTGGGCTGGACCATGGCCTGCGGCTCCGGCCGCCTGTTGGCGGACCTGATTGCGCGCAAGAAGCCGCAGATCAGCGCCGCAGGCCTGGATATTTCCCGCTACGGCAACGAACCGGAAGTGGCCAAGCAGGGTCATACGGCGCCTGCCCACCAGTAAGGCAGGCACCTGTGCCGGCCCTTTCGCGGCTAAAGCCGCTCCCACAGCAAGCGCGTCCCCTGTGGGAGCGGCTTTAGCCGCGAAGAAGCAAACAGCGTTTTCAACCTGAACCACCATAAGGCAAAGCCGCCATGCGCCCCGCCCGCGCCCTGATCGATCTCCAGGCCCTGCGCCACAACTACCGCCTTGCCCGTGAACTGACTGGCGCCAAGGCCCTCGCCGTGGTCAAGGCCGACGCCTACGGCCATGGCGCGGTGCGCTGCGCCCTGGCTCTGGAAGCCGAAGCTGACGGCTTTGCCGTGGCCTGCATCGAAGAGGCGCTGGAACTGCGCGCAGCCGGTATCAAGGCCCCGGTGCTGCTGCTCGAAGGCTTTTTCGAGGCCAGCGAGCTGGCGCTGATCGCCGAGCACGACCTGTGGTGCGTGGTGCACTCGCCGTGGCAGCTCGAAGCCATCGAAAAGACCCCTGTGCGCAAGCCGCTGACCCTGTGGCTGAAGATGGACACCGGCATGCACCGGGTCGGCATCCACCCCAAGGACTACCACGACGCCTATCAGCGCCTGCTGGCCAGCGGCAAGGTGTCGCGCATCGTGCTGATGAGCCACTTCGCCCGCGCCGACGAGCTGGACGCCGCCGCCACCGAGCAGCAGGTGGCCGTGTTCGAAGCCGCCCGCGAGGGCCTGAAGGCCGAATGCAGCCTGCGCAACTCGCCGGCGGTACTGGGTTGGCCGAGCATCCAGAGTGATTGGGTGCGCCCGGGCATCATGCTCTACGGCGCCAGTCCGTTCGAGGCCGAGCAGGCCCAGGCCAGCCGCCTGCAACCGGTGATGACCCTGCAATCGCGGGTTATCAGCGTGCGTGAACTGCCTGCCGGCGAGCCGGTGGGCTACGGCGCCAAGTTCATCAGCCCGCGCCCCACCCGGGTGGGCGTGGTCGCCATGGGCTACGCCGACGGCTACCCGCGCCAGGCGCCCACCGGCACCCCGGTGGTGGTGGCCGGCAAGCGTGCCCAGCTGATCGGCCGAGTGTCGATGGACATGCTCTGCATCGACCTCACCGAGGTGCCCGAAGCCACGGTCGGCAGCCCGGTGGAGCTGTGGGGCAAGCAGGTGCTGGCCAGCGATGTGGCGCAACAGGCCGGGACCATCCCCTACCAGATCTTCTGCAACCTGAAGCGCGTGCCGCGGGACTATATCGGCGAATAACGCCGTGAAGCGGACAGGCTGTGGGGCGGTGTGTTGTAAATACTGAACGGCATTGCCATCATATCGTTCACACTTCCCCCCACCTCGACCGTTTCTGGAGGCGCACGCTTTGGACGTCGGTGAACGACTGCAAGCCATCCGCAAGCTCAAGGGCCTGTCCCAGCGCGAACTCGCCAAACGCGCCGGGGTGACCAACAGCACCATCTCGATGATCGAGAAGAACAGCGTGAGCCCGTCCATCAGCTCCCTGCGCAAGGTGCTCAGCGGCATCCCCATGTCCATGGTCGAGTTCTTCTCGGTGGAGCTGGCGCCGGAAAGCCCCACGCAGATCGTCTACAAGGCCCACGAGCTGATCGACATCTCTGATGGTGCCGTGACCATGAAGCTGGTCGGCAAATCGCACCCCAACCGCGCCATTGCCTTTCTCAACGAGGTCTACCCGCCCGGCGCCGACACCGGTGAAGAAATGCTCACCCACGACGGCGAAGAGACCGGCATCCTGCTCGAAGGCCGCCTGGAGCTGGTGGTCGGCACCGAGACCTTCCTGCTCGAAGCCGGCGACAGCTACTACTTCGAAAGCACCCGCCCGCACCGTTTTCGCAACCCGTTCGCCGAGCCGGCACGCCTGATCAGCGCGGCTACCCCATCGAACTTTTGATCCAGCGCAGTGCATTGATTCGCCAATACCCTTTCGCCAAGTAGGGTCGTTTCACGCCTTCCGGGTTCCCGCTATACTTTTCAACGCTCGCAATTCCGTGGCCGCGGGCGTGATTAGCCACCATGAGGGTGTTCGCGTGAACCAAATCAAGAAGATGCTGGCCGTACCAGCAGCCGTATTCGCCCTATGGGCAATCAGCGCAACCGCTGCGACCAACGACGACCTCGCCAAGCGCCTCGAGCCGGTGGGCCAGGTGTGCGTGCAGGGCCAGGAGTGCAAGGGCATGGAAGTGGCGGCCTCGGCCGGCGGCGGCGGTGCCAAGACCCCCGATGACATCATCGCCAAGCACTGCAACGCCTGCCATGGCAGCGGCCTTCTGGGCGCGCCGAAGATCGGCGACAGCGCAGCCTGGAAAGAGCGTGCCGACCACCAGGGCGGCCTTGACGGCTTGCTGGCCAAGGCCATCACTGGCCTCAACGCCATGCCTCCCAAAGGCACCTGCGCGGACTGCTCGGATGATGACCTGAAGGGCGCGATCAAGAAGATGTCGGGGCTGTGAGTCATAGCTAAATTGCACAGGGCCCGCCTTTGATGGCGGGCTTTGTTTTTGTGTTGTCAGTGCCGGCCCTATCGCGGGCAAGCCCGCTCCCACAGGACCCGAATTCAGCGCCGTCCCCTGTAGGAGCCGGCTTGCCGGCGATAGGGCCCGAACAGGCAACCAATCCCCTGCCGCCCCTGTCCAACCCCTGAACCCAAGGACGACTCAGGAGGCCCCCGCATGCACCTCTGCTCCATCGACCTAGCCGTCGAGCAGGCCCTGCAGCGCCTGCCGGCGCATATCCACATGGGCCTGCCCCTGGGCCTGGGCAAACCCAATGCCTTCGTCAACGCGCTGTACGCACGCATCCGCGAGCTGCCCGAGCGCCGCCTGACCATTTACACCGCCCTGTCCCTCGGCCGCCCACCGTTGGGTGACGGCCTGCAACGGCGCTTCCTCGAGCCCTTCGTCGAGCGCGTGTTCGCCGACTATGAAGAACTCACCTACCTCGCCGACCTACGCGCCGACCGGCTGCCTGCCAACATCCGCGTCGAGCAGTTCTTCATGCAGCCCGGCAGCCTGCTGCACAGCGACGCCGCGCAGCAGGGCTACGTCAGCAGCAACTACAGCCATGCCGCCCGCGACATCAACGCCAAGGGCCTGAACCTGGTGGCCCAGCTGGTCGCCGCCACGCCCGAGCGCCCCGGCCACCTGAGCCTGGCCTGCAACCCCGACATCACCCTCGACCTGCTGCCGATGATCGAAAAGCGCCGTGCCGCCGGCGAAACCATCCTGCTGCTCGGCCAGGTACACAGCGAGCTGCCCTACATGCCGGGTGATTCGGAGCTGGCCATCGACGCTTTCGACCTGTTGATCGACAGCCCCGAGCAGCGCCGCCTGTTCAGCACCCCAAACATGCCGGTGTCCACCCAGGACCACTGCATCGGCTTGCACGCCAGCACCCTGGTGCGCGACGGCGGCACCTTGCAGATCGGCATCGGTGCCATGGGCGACGCGGTGGCAGCCGCGTTACTGGCGCGCCAGGGCGACAACGAGGGTTACCGGGCGCTGCTCGCCGAGCTGGATTGCGCCCCGTGGCAGGCGCTGATCGAGCGGGAAGGGGGCCTGGATGCCTTCGCCCAAGGCCTGTACGGCTGCAGCGAGATGTTCGTCAACGGCCTGCTGGCCCTGGCCGAGGCCGGCGTGGTGCGGCGCCCGGCAGACGAGCAGGGCGTGCTGGTGCACGGCGGTTTCTTCCTCGGCCCGCAGGCGTTCTACCAGCGGCTGCGCGACATGCCGCTGGCGCAGCGGGCACAGTTCGCCATGACCCGCATCAGCTTCATCAACGAGCTGTACGGGCAGGAAGAACTGAAACGCCGCCAGCGCCGCGATGCGCGCTTCGTCAACACGGTATTCGGCATGACCCTGCTTGGCGCCGGGGTTGCCGACCAGTTGGAAGACGGCCGCGTGCTCAGCGGCGTGGGCGGGCAGTACAACTTCGTCGCCCAGGGCCATGCCCTGGACGGGGCGAGGTCGATCCTGCTGCTGCGCAGCTGGCGCGAAGCGGGTGGGGAGGTGACGTCCAACCTGTACTGGGCCTACGGCCACTGCACCATCCCGCGACATTTGCGCGACATCGTCATCACCGAATACGGCATCGCCGACCTGCGCGGGCAGACCGACAGCGCATGCATTACGCGGCTGCTGGCGATCAGTGATTCACGTTTTCAGGGTGAGCTGATGGCGCAAGCCAAGGCAGCGGGCAAGCTGGCGAAGGATTTCGAACTGCAAGAGCGCTACCGCGACAACACCCCCGAGCGCCTGGAGGCGGTCCGCATGCAGCATGCGCGGCTGTTCCCGGAGTACCCGCTGGGCAGTGATTTCACCGGCGAGGAGCGCGACCTGCTGCGGGCGCTGAACTGGCTCAAGAGCAAGTTCAAGCTGAGCGAGGTGCTGGAGCTGGGCAAGGCGGCACTGGAGGCGCCTGGGCCTGAAGGGTATGAGGCGCACCTGGTGCGCATGCAGTTGGACCGCCCGAAGGGGCTGAAGGAGGAGCTGTACCAGCGGTTGTTGCTGGCGGGGTTGCAGGCGACCCAGTAACCGACACGTGGGAGCAACTGTCTTGTGCTGGCTGAACCGGCCTCATCGCCGGCAAGCCGGCTCCTACAGGTACAACGTAGGCTTGAAGCTTATGCGATCCCTGTGGGAGCGGGTTTACCCGCGAATGCAATGTTGAACCCACCATCGCATTCGCGGGTGAACCCGCTCCCACAGGCTCGCTGTGCGGCCTTACTCGATGAAGGTAACCACACCACCTTCCAGCGACTTGACCCGGGCCAGCGACTCAACGCGGTAACCCTGGCTGTCCAGCTCGGCGCGGCCGCCCTGGAACGATTTCTCGATGACGATACCCAGGCCCGCCACGGTGGCGCCGGCTTGCTTGATGATCGAGATCAGCGCCTGGGACGCCTTGCCGTTGGCCAGGAAGTCGTCGATCACCAGCACGCGGTCGCTGCTGTTGAGGTGGCGCGGCGAAATGGCCACGGTGTTTTCGGTCTGCTTGGTGAAGGAATACACCTTGGCGGTCAGCAGGTTTTCGGTCAGGGTCAGCGACTGGTGCTTGCGCGCGAAGATCACCGGCACGCCCAGCTTCAGGCCCGCCATCACCGCCGGGGCAATCCCCGAGGCTTCGATGGTGACGATCTTGGTCACACCGGAGTCGGCGAACAGGCGGGCGAATTCGTCACCGATCAGCTGCATCAGCGCAGGGTCGATCTGGTGGTTGAGAAACGCATCGACTTTCAGAACCTGATCGGAAAGCACGATGCCTTCTTCGCGAATTTTCTGCTGCAGTGCTTCCACTGTGTATCTCCGATGTAACAAAGGTGGCCGCATCAAAGCGGCAACGTTAAGAGTAAGGGTTGATCAGCGTTTGAGCATTGCCCGAATATCGGCCAGGGCGTTGTTGCCCCGGGCGGCTTTCACTTCCACGGGCGCATCGTCCAGGCCTTCCCAGGCCAGGTCGTCCGGCGGCAGCTCGTCGAGGAAGCGGCTTGGCGTGCAGTCGATGATTTCACCGTACTGCTTGCGCTTGGCGGCAAAGGTGAAGGCCAGGGTCTGGCGCGCGCGGGTGATGCCCACGTAGGCCAGGCGGCGTTCCTCTTCGATGGTGTCGGCCTCGATGCTCGAGCGGTGGGGAAGGATCTCCTCCTCCATGCCCATGATGAACACGTAAGGGAATTCCAGGCCCTTGGAGGCATGCAGGGTCATCATCTGCACGCCCTCGGCGTTCTCTTCCTCTTCCTGCTGGCGCTCGAGCATGTCGCGCAGCACCAGCTTGCCGATGGCATCCTCGATGGTCATCTCACCCTCTTCGTCCTTCTCGAGGGTGTTCTTCAGTGCTTCGACCAGGAACCAGACGTTGCTGATACGGAACTCGGCCGCCTTGTCGCTGGCGGTCTGCTGGCGAATCCAGTTTTCGTAGTCGATGTCGCGGATCATCTCGTGCAGCGCGGCGATCGGGTCTTCCAGCGCCACCTTGTGGCGCACCCCGTCCAGCCAGTGCTTGAAGCGTTGCAGGCGCTCGGTGTAGCGGGCATCCAGGTGTTCGCCCAGGCCCATCTCGTCGCTGGCGGCGTACATCGAGATGCCGCGCTCGGTGGAGTAGTTGCCGAGCTTTTCCAGGGTGGTCGAGCCGATTTCCCGGCGCGGCACGTTGATTACCCGCAGGTAGGCGTTGTCGTCGTCCGGGTTCACCAGCAGGCGCAGGTAGGCCATCAGGTCCTTTACTTCCTGGCGGCCGAAGAAGCTGTTGCCGCCGGAGAGGCGGTACGGCACCTGGTGGTGCTGCAGCTTCAGTTCGATCAGCTTGGCCTGGTAGTTGCCCCGGTAGAGGATGGCGAAGTCGCTGTACGGGCGGTTGGTGCGCAGGTGCAGGGTGAGGATTTCCATGGCCACGCGCTCGGCCTCGGCTTCCTCGTTCTTGCAACGGATCACGCGGATCTCGTCGCCCACGCCCATCTCGCTCCACAGCTGCTTTTCGAAGGCATGCGGGTTGTTGGCGATCAGCACGTTGGCGCAGCGCAGAATGCGGCTGGTGGAGCGGTAGTTCTGCTCCAGCATGACGATCTTCAGGGAGGGGTAGTCCTCCTTGAGCAGCATCAGGTTCTCCGGCCGCGCGCCGCGCCAGGCGTAGATCGACTGGTCGTCGTCGCCCACCACGGTGAACTGGTTGCGCATGCCGATCAGCATCTTCACCAGCAGGTACTGGCTGGCGTTGGTGTCCTGGTATTCGTCCACCAGCAGGTAGCGCACGCGGTTCTGCCAGCGCTCCAGCACGTCGGGGTGTTCCTGGAACAGTTTGACCGGCTGCAGGATCAGGTCGTCGAAGTCCACCGCGTTGAACGCCTTGAGCGTGCGCTGGTAGTGGGTGTAGACGATGGCGGCGGTCTGCTCGCGCGGGTTGCGTGCTTTTTCCAGCGCCTCGGGCGGCAGGATCAGGTCGTTTTTCCAGGCACCGATCATGTTCTTGATCTCGTCGATGCCGTCGTCGCCGGAGTATTCCTTCTGCATGATGTCCGACAGCAACGCCTTGATGTCGGACTCGTCGAAGATCGAGAAGCCTGGCTTGTAGCCCAGGCGCTCGTGCTCCTTGCGGATGATGTTCAACCCCAGGTTGTGGAAGGTGCACACCGTCAGGCCCCGGCCCTCGCCCGGGCGCAGCAGGGTGGCGACCCGTTCCTTCATTTCGCGCGCGGCCTTGTTGGTGAAGGTCATCGCGACGATGTACTGGGCACGGATGCCGCAGTTCTGGATCAGGTGGGCAATCTTGCGCGTGATCACGCTGGTCTTGCCGGAGCCTGCACCAGCGAGCACCAAAAGAGGGCCGCCGACGTAGTCACGGGCTTCCTGTTGCCGGGGGTTGAGTCGGGACATGCTAGAAACCGGGGGTCGCCAGAAAATAGCCGCGCATTCTAGCAGGCATGAGGGGTTTGTGGCGTGACCGTCTGACGCGAGAGTCAACGTTTTTGCCCGATTGCCACGGCTTGCGGGCAATGTCCGTGCAAATCGCCGAAATCCCGTTTGCTGCCTGCGCCGCTTTCGAGCAGGATGCACGTCAAAATGCGTCGGGTAGCCGCCACGGAAGGTTAGTGACTAAAAGTGAAAATCATTTTCATTTGTTGCGGTAGGATAGCCCGCGCCCGCCGATACACCGCCCACGCCTAAGGAGCCCGCTTGTCCACGCCCGCCGAACCCCTGCGTTTGCTGCTGTTGGCCGATGAGCCCGAGTGGGCCGCGCGCCTGCGCGAGTGTTTGCAGCCGCTGGCGGGCAGTGCGGTGCTGTTGACCGCGCCGGACTGGGCGGCGGTCGACAGCCTGTTCGCCAATGACCGCCAGGCCGTGGTGTTGGCAACCCCGGCCTTGCAGCCGGCGCCCGGGCGCTGCGAGCTGCCGACCATCCTGTTGCTGGAGCAGGAACCGGCCAGTGCCCCGGTGGGGGTCAGCGACTGGCTGGTGCTGGCACAACTGACCAGCGACACCCTGCGCCGCTCGCTGCGCCACGTGCGCGAACGCGGCGTGCTGGTGGCCACCCTGCAGCGCCTGGCCGAGCAGGACCCACTCACCGGCATCGCCAACCGCCAGGGCTTCCAGGCCCTGCTGACCGCACGCCTGGCCGAGAACGACGGCCGCGGCGTGGCCCTCGGGCACCTGGACCTGGACAACTTCCGCCACGTCAACGACGCCCTCGGCCACCAGGGCGGCGACCGCCTGATCCTGCAGGTGGTGGCACGGCTGCAGAAGCAGCTGGAGGCCGGCGACCAGCTGGCGCGCCTGGGCAGCGACGAGTTCGCCCTGCTGATCGACACCCGCCGCGACGCCAACCGCGCCGAGTGGCTGGCCGAACGCATCGTCGAGGCTCTGGCCGAAGCCTACTGGATCGACGGCGAGAGCCTGCTGCTGGGCTGCAGCCTGGGCCTGGCCCACGCCCGCGCCCAGGCCGGCGCCGACCCGTTGATGTGGCATGCGCACATCGCCATGCGCCAGGCCAAGGGCAGCCAGGGCTGCACCTTCCATGTGTTCAACGAGCGCATCAACCGCAATGCGCGCAGCCTCGCCGACCTGGAAAGCGAACTGCGCCGCGCCTTGCGCCGCGACGAGCTGGAGCTGCATTACCAGCCACGTTTGAACCTGGCCGATGGCCGCATCGTCGGCCTCGAAGCCCTGGTGCGCTGGAACCACCCCGAACGCGGCCTGCTACCGCCCAGCGAGTTCGTGCCGCTGGCCGAGCAGAGCGGGCTGATCGTGCCGCTGGGCTACTGGGTGATCGCACGCGCCTTGAAAGCCATGCAGGCCCTGCGCGAAAGCGGCCTGGCGCCGCTGCACATGGCGGTGAACCTGAGCTTTCGGCAGTTTCAGGACAGCCAGCTGCTGGCCACCCTGAGCCGCCTGATCGTCGAGCACGGCGTGGATGCGCGCTGGCTGGAGTTCGAGCTGACCGAAACCGCGGTGATGCGCCGCAACGAGCTGGTACGCCAGACCATGGACGCCCTGGGCCGCCTGGGCGTGCGTTTTTCGCTGGATGACTTCGGTACCGGGTTCTCCTCGTTCGTGCACCTGAACAGCCTGCCGATCACCCTGCTCAAGGTCGACCGCAGCTTTGTCGGCGGCATGGAGCAGCGTGAAGAGAACCGCAAGCTGGTGCACGCGATGATCAACCTGGCCCACAACCTCAACCTCGAAGTGGTCGCCGAAGGGGTCGAGAGCGACGAGCAGATGGCGCTGTTGCGCGGGTTTGGTTGCGACCAGGTGCAGGGCTTTCTGGTCAGCCGCCCGCTGCCGGTGGCCGAGTTGATCGAGTACCTGCTGCAAGCCGCAAAGCCCCGCCTGGTAGAGAGCCTGTAGGAGCGGCCTTGCCGGGGCGCCGGACCGGTCGGAAAGGGCTGCGCAGCAGCCCCGGCGATATCAGCTTGATGCGCAGATCATTGGGGGCGCTGCGCACCCCTTTCGCGACACAAGGCCGCTCCTACAAGGTTTACGCGGCGGCGGTTTTCATTGCTTGCGCGCGGCCAATCATCCGCTTCATCCGCCATTCGAAGGCAAAGGTCAGCGCCACCGAAGCACAGGCCAGCCCCAAGGCCAGCCCCCACCAGATCCCCGGAGCCCCGCCCCCCAGGGTAAAGGCGAACAGCCAGGCCGCTGGCGCGCCCACCAGCCAATAGCACACCGCACCGATCAGGAAGGTGGTGCGCGCATCCTTGAGCCCGCGAATCGAGCCCATGGCGATGGTCTGCACGCCGTCGAACAGCTCGAACCACGCCGCCACCATCACCAGTTGCACCGCCAGCTGGAAGATCGCCGCAAAGGCCGGGTCGTCGCGGTTCACCAGCAGGCCCACCAGGTTGTCCGGCAGTACCAGGAACAACCCGGCGAACACCAGCATCAGCACCGCGCCAAAGCTGATCCCCACGCGCCCGGCGCTGCGTGCCGCCAGCAGGTTGCCGGCGCCGTAGTAAAGGCCCACACGCATGGTCACCGCATACGAAAGCCCGGTCGGCACCATGAACGCGGTGGAGACGATCTGCAGGGCGATCTGGTGCGCCGCAAGTTCGGTGCTGCCCAGCACGCCCATGCACAGCGCGGCGAAGGCGAACAGGCCGACCTCGACCATGTAGGTGCCGCCAATCGGCAGCCCCAGCCGCCACAGCTCACGCAGCGCCGGCAGCGAGGGCCGCGACAGGCCCTTGCGCAGCGGGTAGTCGGCATAGGCCTTGTGCCAGCGGATATACAGCGCCAGCGACACCGCCATGCCCAGCGACACCAGCGCGGTCACCAGGCCGATACCCATCAGCCCGAGCTTGGGCAGGCCGAACATGCCCTCGATCAGCGCGTGGTTGAACAGGTAGTTGAGTACCGTGCCCACCAGGCTGAGGACCATCACCGGGGTCGAGCGCCCCAGGGCGCTGGTAAAGCCGCGCAGGGCCATGAACGTCAGGTAGCCGGGCAGGGCCAGCGGCAGCAGGGTGAGGAACTGCATGGCCGCCTCGACGTTGTCCGGCTGCTGGCCGAACAGCAGCAGCGCAGGTTTGAGGTTCCACAGCACCAGTGCCGCCGCCAGGGCCAGGCCCCAGGCCAGCCACAGGCCGTTTTGTGCCAGGCGGGTAGCGCCCTCGGTGTCGTTGGCGCCCTTGCGGATCGCCACCAGGGTGCCCACTGCGGCAATGATGCCTAAGCAGAAAATCGACACGAACGAATAGCTCGCCGCCCCCAGGCCGCCGCCGGCCAGGGCCTGGGGGCTGATGCGGGCCATCATCAGGGTGTCGGTGAGCACCATCAGCATGTGCGCCAGCTGCGAGGCGATCAGCGGCCCGGCCAGGCGCAGCAGAGCCTTGAGTTCGGTGGTGGGCGCGACATGCATGGGGTGGTCCTTGTTCCGGGTGTGGGCGAGGGGTCGATTCTGAGGCCTGGGTCAACTTTGCACAAAAGGATAAAAGCGATCCTTGCCATGAGTTTGACTCATGCCGGTATGATTCTGCCAAAGGCCGCCACGGCCCCACATCACAGGTGCGCCATGTCCCGCCAACTGCCCCCGCTGTATGCGCTGCGCGCATTCGAGGCTGCCGCCCGGCTGAGTTCCTTCACCCGCGCCGGTGACGAGCTGTCGATCACCCAGAGCGCGGTCAGCCGGCATATCCGCACGCTGGAGCAGCACTTCGCCTGCCGCCTGTTCGTGCGCAACGGCCGCAGCCTGCAGCTCACCGAAGCCGCGCGCATGCTACTGCCCGGTGTGCGTGACGGCTTCGCCGCGCTGGAGCGGGCCTGCGATACCTTGCGCGGCGAAGATGACATCCTGCGCATGAAGGCGCCCTCGACCCTGACCATGCGCTGGCTGCTGGCCCGGCTGAGCCGCTTTCGTCACCTGCAGCCGGGCAACGAGGTGCAACTGACCAGCGCCTGGATGGACGTCGACCATGTGGACTTCAACCAGGAGCCGTTCGACTGCGCGGTGCTGCTCAGTGACGGGGTGTTCCCGGCGGACTGAGAGGTGCGCCGGCTGTTCAGCGAGTTGCTGATCCCGGTGGGCGCGCCGGACCTGTTGGACGACGCGCCCTGGGACGAACGGCGCCTGGCCGGCATCGAACTGCTGCACCCCACCCCCGACAAGCGCGACTGGCGCGCCTGGCTGGCGCGCATGGGGCTGAGCGAAGCGGTGTCGCTGCGCGGTGGGCAGGTATTCGACACCTTGGAGCTGGGCATGATCGCCGCCGCGCGGGGTTATGGCATCTCCATGGGCGACCTGCTGATGGTTGCCGAGGACGTAGCCCAGCGGCGTCTGAGCCTGCCGTGGCCGACTGCGGTGGCCAGTGGTCTTGATTACTACCTGGTGTGGCCGCGCACCCGGCCGGGTGGCGAGCGCTTGCGGCGCTTGAGCCTGTTCTTGCAGGACGAAGCGGCGGCAATGGACTTGCCCGCAGTGGAGATTCTGACGCAACTGTAACCGGCTGTTACAGCTTGTTAGCGGGTAAAACCGCTCCCGACCGCGCTGCGCCGGGCCTGTGGGAGCGGGTTTACCCGCGAAGGGCTCAACACACAGCGCAAAGGTTTGCGAATACCCAGCGCCGACGCTCAAGTATTTATTCACGTCGCCGATCCACTGGCACCAGCGTCCCGGAAGAGGACGCGATTACCCGTTCATAAGAAGCGGGCGGTCAGCGTGATCAGGACGATCCCGGCCTCTTGCCAGGAGCTTCCTCATGTCTCAACCGCGTGCCCGAATCGCCTCGCAGCTGGGTGTCGCCCTCGCCATCGTACTGGCGCTGGTGATCACCGGCAGTACCCTGTTCGCCCTGCGTTCGCTGGACGATGCCAACCTCGCCACCCGCCAGCAGCACCTGGGCAGTGAAGCGCGCCTGTTGGCCGACCAGCTCGACACCTTCCACGGTTCGCTCAAGGACAACACCCAGCGCCTGAGCGGCCTGTTCGAGCGCCGTTTCGCCACTGGCCTCAACCTGCACCCAGGGGAAACGGTCAATGTGGCCGGCGCTGCCACCCCGGCGCTGTACCTGGGCGACAAGCTCTTGAACAACGACTTCCAGGTGGTCGACGAATTCCAGCAGATGACCGCCGGCATCGCCACGCTGTTCGTGCGCAGCGGCGATGACTTCGTGCGCATCAGCACCAACCTGAAAAAACAGGACGGCAGCCGCGCCATCGGCACCCAGCTCGATCGCCAGCACCCGGCCTACGCCAAGCTGCTGGCCGGGCAGATGTACGTTGGTCGCGCGGTGTTGTTCGAGCGCAACTACATGACCCGCTACGTGCCGGTCAGTGACAGCAGCGGCCGGGTGATCGCCGTGTTGTTCGTCGGTTTCGACTACACCGATGCGCAGAACGCCCAGTTCGCCAACCTCAAGCGCTTCCGCATTGGCGAAACCGGCTCGCTGGCCATTCGCGACGACCAGGGCCAGTGGCTGGTGCCGCCGGCCAACGCCGAGCAGGACCTGTTCAGCGTCAGCGCACCCTTCGCCGAAGGCCCCTGGACCGTGGTGGCCAGCATGCCCAAGGCAGAAATCCGCGAAGTGACCTGGAGCGTTGGTACCCGCCTGGCCATCGGCAGCCTGCTGGCCATGCTGTTGGCGGTGGCCGCCACGCTGTGGCTGCTGCGCCGCAAGCTGCGCCCGCTGGACGACCTGGTGCGCCAGGCCGAAGCCCTGGGCGCTGGCGATCTGAACGCGCGCCTGAACGTCACCAGCCACGACGAAATCGGCCAGCTGGCGCGCAGCTTCAACAAGATGGGCGATGCCCTGGCGACCATGGTCGAGCACATCCGCAGCGCCTCCGAGCAAGTCGCCAGCCGCGCCCGTTCGCTGTCGGGCCTGTCCTCCGGCGCCTGCGAAGGCATGGAGCAGCAGTCCGGCGAGATCACCAGCATGGCCGGTGCGGTGGAGGAGTTCAGCGCCACCTCGTCGAACATCGCCGACAACATGGCCGGTACCGAGCGCATGGCTCGCGACAACGCCCAGCAGACCCGCATCGGCCGCAGCGCCATGGACGAAGCCTCGGCCTCGCTCAAGCAGATCGCCGAATCCCTCGGTGGCACCGCCACGGTGATGGACACCCTGGGTGCCCGTTCGCAGGAAATCGGCGGTATTGTCGGCACCATCACCGCGATTGCCGAGCAAACCAACCTGCTGGCGCTCAACGCCGCCATCGAGGCTGCGCGTGCCGGCGAGCAGGGCCGCGGCTTTGCCGTGGTTGCCGACGAGGTGCGTGGCCTGGCTGCGCGTACCCGCCAGGCCACCGACGAGATCTCTGGCATGATCGCCAGCATCCAGCAGCAGACCGGCCACGCCATCAGTACCCTGGAACAGGGCAACAAGCTGATGCAGGAAGGCCTGACGCGCAACGACAAGGTGGCCGAGGCGCTGGCGCGCATCGATGAGCAGAGCCGCGCCGCCGGCGAGCAGTTCACCGCCATCAGCACCGCCACCCAGGAGCAGAGCAGCACCGCCACGGTGCTCAGCCGCAACCTGCAAAGCATCGCCCAGGCCAACAGCGAGCAGCGTGATGTGGCCAACGAGCTGGCCAATACTGCGCGTGAGCTGGAAGGTTTGGCCGGGCAGCTGCGCCAGGAAGTGGACCGGTTCCGGGTTGGGCGTTAAGGGCTGAGGGCCCTATCGCCGGCAAGCCGGCTCCTACAGGGGATCGCATACCCTTGTAGGAGCCGGCTTGCCGGCGATGAGGCCGTCAGCTTCTTACAAATTCCCCAGCCCCAACGCCTGCGCACACGCCTGCAACGAGCGTTGCTCGCTCTGCGCATACAGCGCCAGCTCATCCTGTACCTTGAGCCCCAGCGCCGCCTCGAACGCCTCGCGGTTGGCATTGCTGCCGTACTCCGCCTGCCCCTCATCCCCCAGATTGGACTGGAAGATCCCCGCCGCACTCACCGGCAAGAAGTCCTCGTACACCAACGCCTCGTAATGCACGTGCCCGGCGTCGATCAGCCCCTGCAGGGTGCTCGGCCGACCCTGCTGCCCACGGGCTGCCAGGCCTTTGTCGGTGGCGAAGTAACGGAAGTACGCCAAGCCCTGCTCGCGCATCTGCGCCAGGTCATCCGGGAACTCGCTGAAGGTCTGCGCCAGCAGCGCGTTGTAGCGCTCTGCATTGGCCTCTGCCGGTACACCGCCCAGGGCTGCACGGGTGGCATCCAGCAGCCGGTCGTACAGCTGGCGGCCCTTGGGCGTCAGCGCCGCGCCGCGCTGTTCGATCTCGCCAAAGCGTGCGGTGTGGCTGCCTTGCGCGTCGCTGAAGGCGACCTTCTCCTGCAAGGCCTTGAAGCTGGTCTGGCGCAGCAGGATGGCATGCCGGCGGGTGGGTGGCCCCTCGACCACAGCCTTGGGCGGGATGCCCTTGCCCGGCATGCCCAGCTGGATGGCGTCGATATCCAGGGTGCGCGGGGTCAGGTGGTTGATGTGCGGGCCCTTGAACGCCACCACGTCGGCGATCAGCCGGTGCTGGTCGTGCAACTGCTGGTACTGCTCGGCGCTGACCGTGGCCTGCTGGTGCCAGCGGAAGGTGTGCAGGGCCTCCTGCACGAAGGTTTCGGCGTCGCTCGCATTCAGGCCGCCGTCGCGCTCGCATTGGGCGATCAGTGCCAGTGCCCGTGGGGTGAAGATCTGCCGCTTGGCCAGAATGCCCTGGGCCAGTTCACGCAACTGCGGGTTGTCGATCAGTTCCAGGCGCAGCAGCGAGGTGAACACACGGAACGGGCTGACGTGCAGCGCCTTTTCATGCACCGCGCGAAAGGCCGTGGAATGCACCGGCACCCCGGCCGAGCTCAAGTCGTAGTAACCCACCGGCTGCATGCCCATCACCGCGAACAGGCGGGCGATGGTGGCCAGTTCCTCGGCCGTGCCGACGCGGATGGCGCCGTGGCGCTCCTGGTCCAGGCGCTCGACCTCGCCGGTCCAGCGCAGGGCCTCGGCCACCTTGGGCTGCTCGGCCATGACCTGCTGGTTGATCTCGCTCACCAGCTCAAGCAGCGTGCCGTACAGGGGCACTTCCTGTTTGTACATGAGCGACATGGCGGCAGAGAACTGCGCGCGGATGCTGTCGGGGCTGACGAAATCGAGGGCGGGCATCGCAAGCTTCCTGGTTGGGTTCGGACCACTACATGAAAGCTGGGAATGGAGTTGCCGTACAAGCGAAAAAAAGTGGGTGTTTCATTCCTTTTATGATCGACCTTTTAAGGCCATTTCGCGGGTAAACCCGCTCCCACAGGGCTGTCGCATAACCTGTGGGAGCGGGTTTACCCGCGAAGAGGCCCTCACATGGGCAACTGCTCGCGCACCCACTCCACCAACGCCCGCACCTTCGGCACCTCCGCCGCATGCTCGGCATACGCCAGGTAATGCGCGCCACTGCTGCGCATCGCATGGTCCCAGGCCAGCACCAGGCTGCCTTCGGCCAGCTCCTTGGCCACCAGGTAACGCGGCACCAATGCCACCCCACAGCCCGACTGCGCCGCACTCAATGCCATATAGAACGTATCGAAACGCGGCCCGTGGTAGCTGTTGTCGGTGTGCAACCCCTGGTCGAGGAACCACTCGTGCCAGGCCTCTGGCCGCGAGGTGCTTTGCAGCAACACCAGCTCCGCCACCTCGGCAGCCCCTGAAAGGCTGCGCTCCTGCAACAGCTCCGGCGCGCACACCGGCAGCACTTCCTCGCCGAACAACTCCACGCAAGTCGCCCCCGGCCAGGTGCCCTGGCCATAGAAGAACACCACGTCGGCCGAGCCCTGCAGCAGGGCGAACGGCTCCATCTCGTTGCGGATATCCAGGTGGATGTTCGGGTGGCGCTTGCCGAAGCCCTTCAGGTGCGGAATCAACCAGCGCACACCGAAACTCGGTTGAGTGGCTACTTTCAATACTTCGGTCTGCGTGCCGTAGGTCTGCACGTAGCGGCTCGACATGTCGACCTGGGTGAGGATCTTGTTGACCTCGGCCAGGTACAGCGAGCCTGCGGGAGTGAGCTGCAGGCGCCGGCGAATGCGCAGGAACAGGTGATGGCGCAGCATCTCTTCAAGCTGCGCCACCTGCTTGCTCACTGCGCTCTGGGTCAGGTGCAGCTCTTCGGCGGCGCGGGTGAAGCTCAAGTGGCGCGCTGCAGCCTCGAAGCACTGCAGCGCGGTCATGGACGGTACCAGGCGTTTGGACATGGCGGTCTCTGCGGTTCAAATCATTACCTGGCGGAATGATATGCGGAATAAAGGTCGTTTGTTGCACCTGTGTAATCGGATTAATACTGACCCACGTCATTTTCCAACCCTTCACCGATGAAAGGAGAAGCACAATGGTTGCTGCATTGCTCGAGCGTCTTGGCGTTGCCGCCGCGGCTCACACCCAGGGCGACTACCCTGTCCACACCCCGATCGACGGCAGCCAGATCGCCTCGGTGAAACTGCTCGGCAAGGCCGAAACTGTTGCCCGCATCGACCAGGCGCAACAGGCCTTCGAAGCCTGGCGCAGCGTACCGGCCCCGCGCCGCGGCGAGCTGGTGCGCCTGTTCGGCGAAGTGCTGCGCGAGCACAAGGCCGACCTCGGCGAGCTGGTGTCCATCGAAGCCGGCAAGATCACCCAGGAAGGCCTGGGCGAAGTGCAGGAAATGATCGACATCTGCGACTTCGCCGTGGGCCTGTCGCGCCAGTTGTACGGCCTGACCATCGCCTCCGAGCGCCCGGGCCACCACATGCGTGAAAGCTGGCACCCGCTGGGCGTTGTCGGGGTGATCAGCGCCTTCAACTTCCCGGTTGCCGTGTGGGCCTGGAACACCGCCCTGGCCCTGGTGGCCGGCAACTCGGTGGTATGGAAGCCGTCCGAGAAAACCCCGCTCACCGCGCTGGCCTGCCAGGCCCTGTTCGAAAAGGCCCTGAAGGCCTTCGGTGATGCCCCGGCCGGCCTCAGCCAGCTGGTGATCGGTGGCCGCGAGGCCGGCGAAGCCCTGGTCGATGACCCGCGCGTGCCGCTGGTCAGCGCCACCGGCAGCACCCGCATGGGCCGTGAAGTGGGCCCACGTGTGGCGGCGCGTTTTGGCCGCAGCATCCTCGAGCTGGGCGGCAACAACGCGATGATCCTGGCCCCCAGCGCCGACCTCGACCTGGCCGTGCGCGGCATCCTGTTCTCCGCCGTCGGCACCGCCGGCCAGCGCTGCACCACCCTGCGCCGCCTGATCGTGCACCGTTCGATCAAGGACGAAGTGGTGGCCCGGGTCAAAGCCGCCTATGCCAAGGTGCGCATCGGTGACCCGCGCAAGGACAACCTGGTCGGCCCGCTGATCGACAAGCTGTCGTTCGACGCCATGCAGGGCGCGCTGGCCAAGGCCCGTGACGAAGGCGGCCAGGTATTCGGCGGCGAGCGCCAACTGGCCGAGCAGTACCCCAACGCCTACTACGTGACCCCGGCCATCGCCGAAATGCCGGCGCAAAGCGATGTGGTGCGCCACGAGACCTTCGCGCCGATCCTCTACGTGCTGGCCTACGACGACTTCGAAGAGGCCCTGCGCCTGAACAACGAAGTGCCGCAAGGCCTGTCGTCGTGCATCTTCACCACCGACATCCGTGAGGCCGAGCGCTTCCAGAGCGCCTCGGGCAGCGACTGCGGCATCGCCAACGTCAACATCGGCACCAGCGGTGCGGAAATTGGCGGGGCGTTCGGTGGCGAGAAGGAGACCGGCGGTGGCCGTGAGTCGGGGTCGGATGCCTGGAAAGGCTACATGCGCCGCCAGACCAACACCGTGAACTACTCGCGTGAACTGCCGCTGGCGCAGGGTATCGTTTTCGACTGATGATCGCAGGCGGGGGCTTTGCCCCCGTTTCGCGGCACAAGGCCGCTCCTACAGGGAATTGCGTCGCTTCTGTAGGAGCGGCCTTGTGTCGCGAAAGGGCCGCGCAGCGGCCCCATAGGCAATAAGAACAATAGCTGGAGCCGGGCCATGTCCGAACTGCGTCAAGAATGTCTGTGGGAACACGTCACCCAACCGGCCGTCGCCGCCCAGGCCCTGGCCGGTGAGCACAAGGCCGATGTCTGTGTGATCGGTGGTGGCATCACCGGGCTGTCGGCGGCCATCCACCTGCTCGAACAGGGCAAGTCGGTGATTTTGCTGGAGGCCTGGAAGATCGGCCACGGCGGCTCCGGGCGCAACGTCGGGCTGGTCAATGCCGGCACCTGGATCCGCCCCGATGACGTCGAGGCTACCCTGGGCCATAAGCAGGGCAGCCGCTTGAACCAGGTGCTCGGCGAAGCCCCGGGCGAGGTGTTCGCGATGATCCAGCGTCTGGGCATCGACTGCCAGGCGCAGCACAAGGGCACCCTGCACATGGCGCACAACGCCACCGGCATTGCCGACCTGGAAGCCCGCCACCAGCAATGGTCGCGCCGGGGCGCCGACGTCGAGCTGCTGACCGGCGCGCAGTGCCAGGAATACTGCGGTACCGACAAGATTTCTGCCGCGCTGCTCGACCGCCGCGCCGGCACCATCAACCCCATGGGTTACACCCAGGGCCTGGCCGCGGCGGTGACCCGGCTGGGCGGCAAGCTGTTCCAGCAGTCCGCCGTCGAAGGGCTGCAGCGCGACGGCGATGCCTGGCAGGTGCAGACCGCCCGCGGCGTGGTACGTGCCGACAAGGTGGTGATCTCCACCGGCGCCTACACCGAAGGCGACTGGAGCAGCCTGCAAAAGCACTTCTTCCGGGGTTACTACTACCAGGTGGCGTCCAAGCCGCTGCACGGCGCAGCAGCCGACAAGGTGTTGCCCCATGGCCAGGGCTCATGGGACACCCGCACCGTGCTCAGCAGCATCCGCCGCGACGACCAGGGCCGCCTGCTGCTGGGCAGCCTGGGCCGGGTCGACAACAAGCCTGCGTGGTTCGTGCGCAGCTGGGCCGACCGTATCCAGAGCCATTACTACCCGGAGCTTGGCAAGGTGGAGTGGGAGATGCACTGGACCGGCTGCATCGACTTCACCCCCGACCACCTGATGCGCCTGTTCGAACCGGCGCCCGGGCTGGTGGCGGTGACCGGTTACAACGGCCGCGGCAACACCACCGGCACGGTGATCGGCCGGGCGTTTGCCGAGTTTCTGCTCAAGGATGAACCGGACAGCCTGCCGCTGCCGTTCTCGCCGATGAAGCCGGTGAGCGCGCCGTCGTTGCGTACGGCGTTCTATGAGTCGGGGTTCTCGCTGTACCACGCCGGGCAGTGCCTGCGCGTGGTCCTGTAATCAGCGCCGACACGTTCCCTGTAGGAGCGGCCTCGTGTCGCGAAAGGGGTGCGTAGCAGCCCCGGCGATATCAGCGTGATGCGCAGATCGTGGGGGCGCTGCGCACCCCTTTCGCGGCACAAGGCCGCTCCTACAGGGGATCGCGTTGCTGGCGGGCTACTTGTGCAACCAGCTCAGGAACCCACCCTTCTTCACGGCGACCGGCCGTTGCAGCAACAGCGACTCGCGATTCTGCTGGCGGAAGCGCTGCAGTTTCACCAGCGCCGTCTGCACATCGCCACGCTCTGCCAGGCAACTGCGCACCTGCTGCTTGTCGATGCGGTACAACAGGCAACTGGTCAGGGTGCGGAACTCGGCCTGCGAGTCGTCATCGTCCACCAGCCCCTCGATCCCCAGCACCTCGCCCGGCCCCATGCGCCCGGCCTCCAGCAGCTTGTCGCCATTGCGCACCGAGGCCTGGATCACCCCGCTGCCAATCACCAGCAGGTGGTCGGAGTTGTCGCCGATCTCCAGGATCACCTGGTCGGCCAGGTACTCCACCGCCGTCATGCGCTGGCTCAGCGCATCACGCTCCTCGCTGCTGAGCGAACGGAACACCCGCACCTCATCCAGCAGCTCGCGCTGGCGGCTGCGTGGGGCCAGTGCCAGGTCAACGTTCCACATCACCCCGCTGGCCTCGAGGTGGCGGTGGGCCAGGTCGAACAGCTGGTTGCGCACCTCGGTCTTGATCGCCGCATCGGCGACGAAGCCACTGGCCTCGTACTCCACCGACTCCAGCGTGGAGGCCTTTACTGTGACCTTGGGCGCGGGTGAGGCGAGCAGGGCGCTGGTGCCTTGCAGGGCCTTTTCCAGGGCGTCGAACACCCGCTTGGGGCGCACCTTGGCCGGCACCACCACGCTGATCGCCAGGCCATGGCGGTCGGCCGGGCGGCTGTGGTTGAGCAGCCGCGCCTTGGCTGCCACCGAGTTGGGGATCACCGCCAGGCTGCCGGTGCCGGTGATCAGCCGGGTGGCGCGCCAGTCGATGTCCACCACCTTGCCCTCGGTGCCGTCGATGGAGATGGAATCGCCAATCTGATAGGGCCGCGTGGTGTTCAGCACGATGCCGCTGAACACGTCGCTGAGGGTGCTCTGCAGCGCCAGGCCGATGACGATGGCCATCACCCCCGAGGTGGCCAGCAGGCCCTTGACCGGCAGTTGCATCACATAGGCCGCGGCCGCCACCACCGCGGCGAGGAAGATCAACGCCCCGATCACATCCTGCAGCAGGCGCCCGCCATGGCTGCCACGCGCCACCAGCAGCAGGCCGAACACCACCGTGACCGTGCGTGCGCCGAACAGCCACCAGGCGATCGACAGCACCGTGGCCATCAGGTTGCGCGCCGCATCGTCAGCCCACGGCGGCGGCTGCAGCGGGCTCAAGCCTGCGGCCAGCAGCAGGGCGCTGAACAGCAGGAAGATCCCCAGCCGCGAGGCGATACGCCAGGCCCGGCGTTCGAGCGGGATCAGCTGCCACAGCAGCAGGTCGAGGAAGATCAGGAAGAAGCCGAGCAGCAAAGGGTAGGACTGGATGAGGGCCAGCATGGAGGTCTCGGTGCGAGGGGGAGGGCTGGTGCGTAGTAATAGAGCAGGTTGCGGGGGCAGGCAATCAGTTCGGATGTTTTGTTGTTGCCCATGGCCTCTTCGCGGGTAAACCCGCTCCCACAGGGATCGCGCCTGTTTCGGCAACGGCGCCAAACCTGTGGGAGCGGGTTTACCCGCGAAGAATCCAACGCAACTCTATCGTTCATAAAATGGAACGCTAAAGCCAATTTTCGCTATCTACCGCCACAAAGGTCTTGGTTTTAATCTTCTCCCATCAACGCGAAACACCCAACGCACCGAACAAACTCAAAACCTTAGGAGCAACAACCATGACCAACTTCAAATACAACCGCCTGAACAAAGACGACGCCGCCGTACTGCTGGTTGACCACCAGGCTGGCTTGCTGTCCCTGGTCCGCGACATCGAGCCGGACCGCTTCAAGAACAACGTGCTGGCCCTGGCTGACCTGGCCAAGTTCTTCAACCTGCCGACCATCCTCACCACCAGCTTCGAGCAAGGCCCCAACGGCCCGCTGGTACCGGAACTGAAAGAGCTGTTCCCGGACGCCCCTTACATCGCCCGCCCAGGCCAGATCAACGCCTGGGACAACGAAGACTTCGTCAAGGCAGTGAAGGCCACCGGCAAGAAGCAACTGATCATCGCCGGCGTAGTGACTGAAGTGTGCGTCGCCTTCCCGGCCCTGGCCGCCCTTGAAGAAGAGTTCGAGGTGTTCGTGGTCACCGACGCCTCCGGCACCTTCAACGAGATGACCCGCGACGCCGCCCACGACCGCATGAGCCGCGCCGGTGCGCAGCTGATGACCTGGTTCGGCGTGGCCTGCGAGCTGCACCGCGACTGGCGCAACGACATCGAAGGCCTGGCCGCGCTGTGCTCCAACCACATCCCGGACTACCGCAACCTGATGACCAGCTACAACGCCCTGACCGCCGCCAAGTAAGCGACAGCGCCCGGGCACCGCCAGTCGGTGCCCGCCACCGCGCAGCACACCCATTCAATCCCCAGCCCGTCCGCCGTTGCACAGTGGATGCGGGCAAGCTCATCCCAAGGAACGCCGATGAACACCGCAACCCAAGCCAACCGCAACGTCGTGACGCTGGTGATCCAGCACAAGGTCCGCGCCCAGGCCCTGGCCGAGTACGAAACCTGGCTCAAGCGCACCGTCAGCGCCGCGCGCCACCAGCCCGGCCACCTGGACGTCAACGTGATCCGCCCCGACGACGGCGGCCGCCATTTCACCACCGTGGTGCGCTTCGCCGACGCGGGCTTGCTGCAGGCCTGGGTCAACTCCGCCGAACGCCAGGCGCTGGTCAGCCAAGTGCTGCCACTGCTCGAAGACGGCGACCACACCCAGGTGCACGACGACCCGGAATTCTGGTTCACCCCGCCAAGCACCACCGCTGCGCAACCGCCACGCTGGAAGCAGGCACTGCTGACCTACCTGGTGATCTGCCCGATGACCATGGTCATCCCGCAACTGCTGGCGCCGTTCTTCACCCGCTACCCTCAGTTGGGCGGCCCGATCACCGGCAACCTGATCGTCAACCTGTTCGTCATCCTGCCCGTGGTGTTCTACATCATGCCTTGGGTAACCCGCCGCTGCGCCAACTGGCTGCGCGGCTGAGCTCTGCACAACTCACTCGTCACTTTTCAGGAGATACCGATATGAGCACGCTCGTCACCCGCGATGGCACCTCGATCTACTTCAAGGACTGGGGCAGCGGCAAACCCGTGCTGTTCAGCCACGGCTGGCCGCTGGACGCCGACATGTGGGACTCGCAGATGGAGTACCTGGCCAGCCGCGGCTACCGCACCATCGCCTTCGACCGCCGCGGTTTCGGTCGCTCGGACCAGCCGTGGACCGGCTACGACTACGACACCTTTGCCGATGACATCGCCCAGTTGATCGAGCATCTGGACCTGCGCGACGTCACCCTGGTGGGCTTCTCGATGGGTGGCGGCGACGTCAGTCGCTACATCGCCAAACACGGCAGCGAGCGCGTTGCCGGCCTGGTGCTGCTGGGCGCGGTGACCCCGGTGTTCGGCAAGCGTGATGACCACCCCGAGGGCGTCGACCTGTCGGTGTTCGAAGGCATCCAGGCCGGCCTGCGCGCTGATCGTGCGCAGTTCATCGCCGACTTCGCCGCGCCGTTCTACGGCATCAACCACGGGCAGAAGGTCTCGCAAGGCGTACAGGCACAAACCCTGAACATCGCCCTGATGGCCTCGATCAAGGGCACCCTGGACTGCGTCACTGCGTTCAGCCAGACCGACTTCCGCCCGGACATGGCCAAGATCGACGTGCCGACCCTGGTGATCCATGGCGACGACGACCAGATCGTGCCGTTCGAGACCACCGGCAAGCAGGCCGCCGAGCTGATTCGCGGGGCTGAGCTCAAGGTTTACAAAGGCGCGCCCCACGGCTTCGCCGTGACCCATGCGCAGCAGTTGAACGAGGACCTGCTGGCGTTCCTGCAGAAATGACGGTGTGAGGCATTCGCGGGCAAGCCCGCTCCCACAGGGCAGGCACAGTACCTGTGGGAGCGGGCTTGCCCGCGAAGAGGCCCGCCCAGGCAACACAACTGTTCGACAGGGCTGACCTTCGGTAGCCCCACCGCACATCCATCCAAGCCCTGAGCCAGGGTCAACCGGCATGCTGCGCCGTTGCGCCTGCCGCCCCCCGATGGAGAACACCATGTCCCAGGACCCGAACGACAAAAGCCGTCGCCAGTTCCTCGCCACCAGCACCGTACTCGGTGCCGCCGGGGCGTTGTGGGCGGCACTGCCTTTCACCGGCGACGCCGGTTCCGCCCATGCATCCACCCAAGGAGGCTCCATGACCGCCGATCTCATCCTGTTCAACGGCAAGCTGCACACCGTTGACCGCGAAAACCCCACCGCCACCGCCGTCGCCATCAAGGACGGCCGTTTCATCGCCGTGGGCAGCGACGCCGAAGCCATGGCCCACAAGGGCGCTTCTACCCAAATCATCGACCTCAAGCAGCGCACGGTGATCCCGGGCCTGAACGACTCGCACCTGCACCTGATCCGCGGTGGCCTGAACTACAACCTGGAGCTGCGCTGGGAAGGCGTGCCGTCGGTGGCCGACGCCCTGCGCATGCTCAAGGACCAGGCCGCGCGCACCCCGACCCCGCAGTGGGTACGTGTGGTCGGTGGCTGGAACGAATTCCAGTTCGCCGAAAAGCGCATGCCAACCCTTGAAGAGATCAACCAGGCCGCCCCGGACACCCCGGTGTTCCTGCTGCACCTGTACGACCGTGCGCTGCTCAACCGCGCCGCGCTCAAGGCCGTGGGCTACGACAAGAGCACGCCGAACCCGCCGGGTGGCGAGATCCAGCGCGACAAGTTCGGCAACCCCACCGGCATGCTGATCGCCCGCCCCAACGCGATGATTCTCTACGCCACCCTGGCCAAGGGGCCGAAGCTGCCGCTGGAGTACCAGGTCAACTCCACTCGCCAGTTCATGCGTGAACTCAACCGCCTGGGCCTGACCAGCGCCATCGATGCCGGCGGCGGCTACCAGAACTTCCCGGACGACTACTCGGTGATCCAGGAGCTGGCCGACAACAACCAGCTGACCGTGCGCATCGCCTACAACCTGTTCACCCAGAAGCCCAAGGAAGAGCTGGACGACTTCCGCAAGTGGACCTCCAGCGTCAAGCTGCACAGCGGCACGGATTTCCTGCGCCACAACGGCGCCGGCGAAATGCTGGTGTTCTCCGCCGCCGACTTCGAGGACTTCCTCGAGCCGCGCCCGGACCTGCCGCAAACCATGGAAGAAGAGCTGGAGCCGGTGGTACGTCACCTGGTGGAACAGCGCTGGCCGTTCCGCCTGCACGCCACCTACAACGAATCGATCACGCGCATGCTCGACGTGTTCGAGAAGGTCAACCGCGACATCCCGTTCAATGGCCTGCCGTGGTTCTTCGACCACGCCGAAACCATCACCCCGCAGAACATCGAGCGCGTGCGTGCGCTGGGCGGCGGTATCGCCATCCAGGACCGCATGGCCTTCCAGGGTGAGTACTTCGTCGACCGCTACGGCGCCAAGGCTGCCGAGCAGACCCCGCCGATCAAGCGCATGCTCGAGATGGGCGTGCCGGTAGGTGCCGGTACCGACGCCACCCGCGTGTCCAGCTACAACCCGTGGACCTCGCTGTACTGGCTGGTCAGCGGCAAGACCGTCGGCGGCATGGAGCTGTACCGCGAAGGCCTGGACCGCGACACCGCGCTGCAGCTGTTCACCCAGGGCAGCGCCTGGTTCTCCAGCGAGCAGGGCAAGAAGGGCCAGCTCAAGGTCGGCCAGCTGGCCGACCTGGCGGCGCTGTCGCTGGACTTCTTCAGCGTTGATGAAGAAGCGATCAAGGGCATCGAGTCGGTGCTGACCATCGTCGACGGCAAGGTGGTGTACGGCGCCGGTGAGTTCGACCGCCTTGGCCCGCCGCAGGTGCCGGTGCTGCCGGAATGGTCGCCGGTGGCCAAGGTGCCGGGGCACTGGCGCGTGGGTACGCCGTCGCTGGCTGCCGCCGTGCACCAGTGCTCGGGGCCGTGCGGGGTGCATGCCCACAGCCACGACAAGGCGCGCCAGTCCAAGGTGCCGGTCAGTGACTTCCAGGGGTTCTGGGGGGCGTTGGGTTGCTCGTGCTTTGCTTTCTAAGCTGAGCTGATATGAAGAAGGGGCCAGTGATGGCCCCTTTTTTGTGTCCCGGCTGTACACAAATCCCTGTAGGAGCGGCCTTGTGTCGCGAAAGGGGCGCGCAGCGGCCCCAGGATCTTCGCTTCAAATCGAGGCTGCTGGGGCTGCTTTGCAGCCCTTTCGCGACACAAGGCCGCTCCTACAAATCAGTGTTGCTTGCCACCCAGCAGGTGCCGAATCTTCACCTCGACCCCCTCGCTCTGCAGCATCCGCACCCGCGCCTCGATCTTCAATTCGCCACGGGTCACCCGGTGGTGATGGCGCAGGTGCTCCAGCCACGACTCTTCAAAGAAGAACTCCAGCCACAGGCACGGGTCGCTGCTGTCCTGCATCAACCCCCACGACAACGCACCATTGCGCTTGCGCATGGCTTCCAGCTCACGGGTTGCCAGGCGGAAGGCTGCGACCTTGTCGGCTGCGATGTGGTACTCGACGGTAACCATCACCGGCCCGCTGTCCTTGTCCAGCTCTTCGCTGAGCAACGGCGCCGGCCAGTGCAGCGACGGGGTCAGCTCTTCGGCTTCGGTCTCCGGCAGGGTCACCTTGCAGGTCAGCAGCGTGCCCAGCGCCAGGCCACCGGCGGCCAGCAGCAGGCTCAGGGTGATCGAGGCATGGCTGGCCAGGGTGCCCCACAGCAAACCACCGGCGGCCATGGCGCCGAAGAAGATCAGGATGTACACCGACAGTGCCCGCGCCCGTACCCAGGCCGGCACCGAGGTTTGCGCCGCCACCTGCAGGTTGGACAGCACGGCGATCCACGCCGCGCCGCTGAGCAGCATGGCCGGCAGCAGCGCGTAGAAGTTGCGCACCAGCGCCAGGGCCAGCAGGAACAGCGCATACAACAGGCTCGCCAGCAGCACCAGGCGGTCGCGGCTGACCTTCTCGCGCAGCTTGGGCAGCAGGGTGGCGCCGGCTACCGCGCCGATGCCGATGGCTGCCAGCAGCAGGCCGAAGTCGGCCGCGCTGCCTTGCATCTCGCCACGCACGATCAGCGGCAACAGCGAGGTGCCGGCGCTGGCGCAGAAGAAGAACGCCAAGGCGCGCAACAGCACGGCCTGCAAGGGTTTGGCACTGCGCGCAAAGCGCAGCCCGGTGCGCATGGCGCCGACGAAGCGCTCGGCCGGCAGCAGCGGCTCTTTCACTTCGCGCTTCCACAGCAGCAACACCAGGATCACCCCGGCGAACGACACGGCGTTCAGGGCAAAGGTCAGCCACGGGCCCACCAGGCTCACCACCACCCCGGCCAGCGCCGGGCCGATGGCCCGCGACACGTTGATGCCGACGCTGGAAATCGCCACCGCGTTGGCCAGGTCCTGCTTGGGCACCAGCTCCGGGGTCAGCGCGCTCCAGGCCGGCATCATCAGCGCGGTGCCGATGCCCAGCGCCAGGGTCAGGCCCAGCAGCAGGGTGACGTTCATCAGGCCGAGCAGGGTCAGTGCCGCCAGCACCACCGCCACGGCCGACATCCACAGCTGCACCAGCAGCAGGTAGCGGCGCTTGTCGACGATATCCGCCGCCGCGCCGGCCGGCAGGGCCAGGAAGAACATCGGCAGCGAGCCTGCCACCTGGATCAGCGCCACGTGCAGCGGGTTGCTCGACAGCGAAGTCATCAGCCAGCCGGCGCCGACCTCGTGCATCCAGGTGCCGATGTTGGAGGCGATGGTGGCGATCCACAGCATGCGGAAGGTGCTGTTGCGCAGGGGGCTCCAGGCGCCGGAGGTGCTTGCGGTGCTCATGTCAGAAGCTGCCTTTGAGAGGGTATTCGAGGATCACGTAGATACGGTCGATATCATCGCCCGCCTGGGCATCGTTGCCCCGGTGGCTGACGTGGGACAGCGACAGGGTCAGGTCCTTGGCCGTGCCTGATTGCACCACGTACTTGAGGTCGATATCCCGCTCCCAGTGCTTGCCGCCATCGCCGTATTGCCCAGCGTAGGCGCCGTTTGCCGGGGCGTGGCTGCCGTCGATGCCACGGCCGCTGACGTAGCGGCCCATCAGGCTCAGGCCGGGTACGCCGAGGGTGGCGAAATTGAGGTCGTAGCGCAGCTGCCAGGAGCGCTCGCCGGGGCCGTTGAAGTCGGCGTACTTGATCGAGTTGGCCAGGTAAATGGAGTCGCCGCCGACGAAGTCGAACGGGGTGTCGCCGCGCACCTTCTGGTAGGCCAGGGTCACGGCCTGGGCGCCGACGGCGTATTTGGCCGCCAGGCTGTAGGCCAGGGTTTCGATGTTTCCGGCACTGGCCTTGCCGCTGTCGCGGGTGCGGTACAGGTTGCCGTCCAGGCGCCAGTTGCCCTGGGCCAGGTTGAGGTTCAGGTAGGCCTGGTCCCAGGTGTCTTCCAGCTGCGACACGTACAGCGCGCCGCCCAACGGCCCGGCCGGGGCGAAGGTGGCACCGGCCAGGCTGATGGCGTGGCCTTGGGTGCTGGCGCCGTAGCCGGCGAAGTCGTCGTGGGTGGAGCTGTTGTCCTGGTTGTTGAACGCGGTGAAACGCCCGGCCTGCAGGTGCCAGTCGGGCAGGTCGGTGTTGTCCAGCAGCCAGCCGGTGGCGTATTCGGGGTGCAGGCGTTTGTCGCCGGTGTCGAACACCGGGGTTTCCACCATCATCTCGCCGTAGCGCAACTGGGTGTTGCCCAGGCGCAGCTTCAGCGCGGCGCCGGCACTGGAGTAGTCGGACTCGGCGCGCCCGTCGCTGTCGCGGGGCAGCAGGCCGGTGCCGGCGTGGCCACGGCCGCCGTCGAGTTTCAGGCCGACGAAACCGTGGGCGTCGATGCCCACGCCCACTGTGCCCTCGGTGAAGCCCGAGCGGATTTCGCCGATGAAGCCCTGGGCCCATTCCTGGCGGTAGCTCTGGCCATTGCCGGACGGGGTGCGGTAGTCGTTGTGGAGGAAGTAGTTGCGGCTGAGCAGCGACCAGCCCGGCTCGTCGGCCAGCGCAAGCGCAGGGCCGAGGGCGAACAGGGTGGCCAGCAGGGCGCGAGGGGAATAAGGCATGGGCGCTCCGGTGTGCATGAGCCGGGACTCTGCGCCATCTGGTGTGCAAGGGTCTTGTAAGGGTGTGCTGGGAGGGCCCTGTCGCCGGCCGGCGCAAGCTCCCACAGGGTTTCCGGCCATCGTGGGAGCTGGCGACAGCCTGCGACGAAGGCGCCGCGAATCAGCCGGCGAACACCTTGGCAATCGCCTCGATTACCGCGCGCACCCGCGCCGTGTGGCGCACATCCTGGTGGGTCACCAGCCAGATGTCATAGGGCTGGCGCGGCTGCTGTGGCCATACCTGCTGCAAGCCATCGCGCTCGCCCAGCGGCAGGGGCAGCTCGCCCAGCCCCACGCCGTTGGCCAGCGCCCGGCGCACCAGCAGGCCCGAGGTGCAGGTCATGGCAATCCGCCCGTGGGTGATGGCTTCGCCGGCCAGGGTCACCTCCTTGCCTCTGTCCAGGTACGGCTGGTACAGGACCAGGTCATGCCCGGCGAAGGCCGTGCCCGGCGTGGGGCTGCCATGCCGTTGCAGGTAGTCGGCTGTGGCGAACAGGCCGCTGTGCCAGCGCGCCAGGCGGCGCACCACCAGTTCGGGGTTGTCCGGCTTGTGGGTGCGCACGGCGATGTCGGCTTCGCGCTTGCTCAGGTTGAGCATCTGCGTCGAGGCCTGCAACTGCACTTCGATGCCGGGGTGTTCCCTGCGCAGCACGGCGATCGCGGGGATGATGAAGTCCATGGCGAACGAATCGGTACTGGTGACCCGCACCACGCCGTTCAGGCGGTCGTCCAGGCCGAGGATCTGGCGCTGCAGGCCGGCGGCGGCGGCTTCCATCTCCAGGGCCGCGCGCATGGCCACCTCGCCGGCGCCGGTCAAGGCATAGCCGCTGGAGCTGCGCAGGAACAGCGTGGCGTTGAGTGCGCCTTCCAGTGCAGCCAGGCGCCGGCCCACGGTGGCCTGGTCCACGCCCAGGCTGCGTGCGGCACCGCGCAGGGTCTGTTGGCGACACAGGGCAAGGAATACGCGGGTGTCGTCCCAGTTCATCAAGGGCCTCGGTACTGATGCAAAAATGCAGGTTAGCAATGAGAACTCGCTGCACTTGCTCATCGCTCGGCGACTTTATGCTGTTCCCATCCACATCGACAAGCGCCGTGTGCGGCGCAAGGGAAGAACATGAACGCCTCCACTCAACGGGCCCCCTGGCTGCCGATCTGGGCCGGGTTGTGCGCCAGCCTGGTCGGGATCGGCCTGGCGCGTTTCGCCTATACCCCGCTGGTGCCTGCGCTGATCGAGGCGCATTGGTTCGCCAGTACCGCCGTGGTCTACCTGGGCGCGGCCAACCTGGCCGGCTACCTGATCGGTGCCCTGGTCGGGCGGCCGCTGGCGGCGCGAGGGTCCGCGCCGGGCGTGCTGCGGCTGATGATGGTGCTGGTCAGCCTGGCGTTCTTGGCCTGCGCCTGGCCGGTTTCGCTGGGCTGGTTCTTCGCCTGGCGGCTGCTGTCCGGGGTGGCGGGCGGGGTAATCATGGTACTGGCGGCCAGCGCCATCCTGCCGCATGTATCGGCCAGCCGGCGCGGCCTGGCCAGTGGCGCGATCTTCCTCGGCATCGGCCTGGGCATCGCCGGCGCCGCCAGCCTGGTGCCATGGCTGCTGGGCTTGGGGCTGCGCCAGACCTGGCTCGGGCTGGGCGCGTTGTCGCTATTGTTGAGCCTGAGCAGTTGGGCCGGCTGGCCGGCTGAACAGGGCCAGCACCCAGCGCCCGACGTGCCGGCAGCGGCTGCCGGTTCGCGGGCGATCCGGTTGCTGTTCGGGCAGTACGCGTTGATGGCCACTGCGCTGGTGGCGCCGATGATGTTTCTGGTGGACTACGTCAGCCGCGGCCTGGGCGCCGGCACTCATGCCGGCGCGGTGATCTGGGGCCTGTATGGCCTGGGCGCGATCGTTGGCCCGGTGCTCTACGGCTTGCTCGCTGATCACCTCGGCGCCCGCGCCGGTATCCGGCTGGTGCTGCTTGCGCAGTTGCTCGCGCTGGGCGTTCTGCTGGCCAGCCGCGATTTGCGCCTGCTCGGTGGCGCGGCGCTGCTGATCGGCTCGTTCCCGCCCGGCATCGTGCCGCTGGCGCTGGCCCGGGTGCACCAACTGGTGGACGGCCATCATCAACAGAACGCAACCTGGAGCCGCGCCACGGTGTCGTTCGCCAGCTTCCAGGCCCTGGCCGGTTACGCCTATTCAGCGCTGTTCAGCGCCAGCGGCGGGAACTACTGGCTGCTGTTCGGCATGGCGGCGGGGGCGGTGCTGCTGGCGCTGCTGGCTGACCTGCTGCTCAAGGGCGATCAGGCCATGTCGCTGCTGGCGAACTCTTCGGCCAGGTGATCGATCAGCGAGCGCACCGACGGCAGCAGGCCGCGGCGCGACGGGAAGATCGCATGCACGATGCCGCAGCGCGGGTGCCAGTCCGGGATCAGTTCGACCAGGCGGCCTTCGGCCAGGTCTTCACGCACCGCCACCCGCGGCAGGTGGGCGATGCCGACGCCGGCCACCACGAAGTGGCGCAGGGCGAACAGGTCGTCGGTGACCATGCGCGGCTTGTGCGCGATGACGATGCTGCGGCTGGTGTCCTCGCCCCGGAACAGCTCCCACTGGTACTCACGCTGGGCGCTGCCCCAGTGCAGGCTGGGCAGTTGGCTCAGCTGTTGCGGGTCGAAGCCTGGGGGCAATTGTTCGAGGTAGGAGGGGTGGCCCACCAGGCACTGGGTGCTGTTGCTCAGCACCTTCATCACCATGTCGGTGTTCTCCAGCGGCGGGAAGCGCACCCGCAGCGCCACGTCGAAACCTTCGTGCAGCAGGTCGACGCGGCGGTTGGTGCTCTCGATGAACAGCTCCACCTGCGGGTACTTGAGCATGTAGCGGGTCAGCATCGGCCCCACCCAGGAGTTGAGCAGGGTGGTCGGGCAGCTGATGCGCACCAGCCCGCGCGGCTCGCTGCGGTTGCGCTCGATGATCTCGGCGGCGCCCTCGGCCTCCACGCGCATGGCCAGGCAACGGTTGTAGTAGGCCTGGCCGATTTCGGTCAGCGAGCAGTGCCGGCTGGTGCGGTGCAGCAGGCGCACGCCCAGGCGGTCTTCAAGGTCGGCGATGCGCCGGCTGAGCTTGGACTTGGGCATGTCCAGCGCCCGCCCGGCCGGGGCGAAGCCGCCGTGCTCCACCACCTGGGTGAAGAAGTAGAGGGAGTTGAGGTCTTCCAAAAGGGTGCTCTCCGAGCTTTGTGCCGACCCGTACGGGCCCTTTCGCGGGTGAACCCGCTCCCACAGGGATCGCGCCTGTCTCGGCAACGGCGCCAAACCTGTGGGAGCGGGTTTACCCGCGAAGAATCCAACGCCTATCCATCGTTCCCGAAATGGAACGCTAAGGCCAATTTTCGCAGTCTACCGCTTCAAAGGTGATGAATCTAATCTTTGCTCATCAACGCGAAACACCCAACGCACTGAACGAATTCAAAACCTTTAGGAGCAACAACCATGACCAACTTCAAATACAACCGCCTGAACAAAGACGACGCCGCCGTACTGCTGGTTGACCACCAGGCTGGCCTGCTGTCCCTGGTCCGCGACATCGAGCCGGACCGCTTCAAGAACAACGTGCTGGCCCTGGCTGACCTGGCCAAGTTCTTCAACCTGCCGACCATCCTCACCACCAGCTTCGAGCAAGGCCCCAACGGCCCGCTGGTGCCAGAGCTGAAAGAGCTGTTCCCGGACGCCCCATACATCGCCCGTCCAGGCCAGATCAACGCCTGGGACAACGAAGACTTCGTCAAGGCAGTGAAGGCCACCGGCAAGAAGCAGCTGATCATCGCCGGCGTGGTCACCGAAGTGTGCGTCGCCTTCCCGGCCCTGGCGGCACTTGAAGAAGAGTTCGAGGTGTTCGTGGTCACCGATGCCTCTGGCACCTTCAACGAAATGACCCGCGACGCCGCCCACGACCGCATGAGCCGCGCCGGTGCGCAACTGATGACCTGGTTCGGCGTGGCCTGCGAGTTGCACCGCGACTGGCGCAACGACATCGAAGGCCTGGCCGCGCTGTGCTCCAACCACATCCCGGACTACCGCAACCTGATGACCAGCTATAACGCGCTGACTGCTGGCAAGTAATCCGCCCACCCGAAACATCGAAGGCCGGCTCCCGTAGAGGGAGCCGGCCTTTTTGTCGTTTGTTCGGGGCCTATCGCCGGTCAAGCCGGCTCCTACAGGCTTATGCGCTCCCCTGTAGGAGCCGGCTTGCCGGCGATAGGGCCCTGAAAACCAATACAAATCCATCGTTCATAAAATGGAACGCTAAAGCCAATTTTCACTATCTACCGCACCAAAGGTCTTGGTTTTAATCTTCTCCCATCAACGCGAAACACCCAACGCACTGAACGAATTCAAAACCTTAGGAGCAACAACCATGACCAACTTCAAATACAACCGCCTGAACAAAGACGACGCCGCCGTACTGCTGGTTGACCACCAGGCTGGCCTGCTGTCCCTGGTCCGCGACATCGAGCCGGACCGCTTCAAGAACAACGTGCTGGCCCTGGCTGACCTGGCCAAGTTCTTCAACCTGCCGACCATCCTCACCACCAGCTTCGAGCAAGGCCCCAACGGCCCGCTGGTACCGGAACTGAAAGAGCTGTTCCCGGACGCCCCTTACATCGCCCGCCCAGGCCAGATCAACGCCTGGGACAACGAAGACTTCGTCAAGGCAGTGAAGGCCACCGGCAAGAAGCAACTGATCATCGCCGGCGTAGTGACTGAGGTGTGCGTCGCCTTCCCGGCTCTGGCCGCGCTTGAAGAAGAGTTCGACGTGTTCGTGGTTACCGATGCCTCCGGCACCTTCAACGAGATGACCCGCGACGCCGCCCACGACCGCATGAGCCGCGCCGGTGCGCAACTGATGACCTGGTTCGGCGTGGCCTGCGAGCTGCACCGCGACTGGCGCAACGACATCGAAGGCCTGGCCGCGCTGTGCTCCAACCACATCCCGGACTACCGCAACCTGATGACCAGCTATAACGCGCTGACTGCTGGCAAGTAATAGCAGTTGCAAAAGCCAGAAGTCCTACCCATTCGAAATGGGTAGGGCTTCTGGCTTTTTGACGTTTGTTCTACGTCTTCTGACTATATGAAGTAAATCAGCGGAAGCGAAGCAATTCCCGAGTACAGGAGTGTGTTGCCGAGCAAGAATATTCTTTTCAGGTTTTTGGGGAAGTTTTTTATGTCTGCAGGATCCAGTTTTTTCTTGCGGATGTGGAGGTTCTTAATTGGCCAGAAGACAACGCCACTCATCATGATGGTTATGTTAAGCCTGCCCCAGAAGGTTATATCGTTGTGCATTAAGTAGCTTATTCCCAGCCAGTAGCTACTGGGTAATGCTATGACCATGGATTCGAAGTGCTTGGAAGCAGCAACCCAACCGTAGACACATAATGCCAAGAGGATAATCAACCATGGTGTGCACAAGAAAATTAGCTTGAGAGCAATTGGAGTCAGTGTCATGGCTTTTGCCGCTTTGGAGTGAAAGGGTTGTGGGTTTTCATAGGTAGCACCGCAAATAATTTTTTCATGAAAAGAGGGTGTGGTTTACGTGGCAGCCTATGAGCTGGTGAAATGGGAGGCTGTTAGCCCCAGAGCGCCCATCAAAAGCAGCCAGATCGAGATGCAAAGGCGCTTTTTTATGGCGTGGGGAAGTCGTTTTATATCGTCAGGGTGAAGTAGCTTTCGTTTGATGAAGTGCTGAGGGCAAAAGGCGAGTGCGGCAATACTGCTGACTAGCGAGAGCCGAGAGTAGAAGCCATGCTCACCCCACATGAATTTGAGGCGTTCAAGGGCGAGGCTTCTTTCTAGTGATTTTATGATTGTTGGGTAGTGGCGTGAGCAGGCAAGTTGAACCTGCAGGGCTACACCTGAGAGCCCAATCAAAAATGGAAGGATTCTTAGTGTAATTTCCCATGCCAATTGCCAGGAGTTGTTCATGGGTCGATGTGCTCGTAGACGATTTCGCCAAGGGTCTCGCCCGCGCTCATGCCGGCAACGCTAGCGGTAAAAGTGCTGGCGCCTACGATGACGAGACCACAGGCAGCGGCGCTGACCGGGCCTAATCCAAGACATATGACTGTAGCTGCGCCTTTTCCAATCAACCCTCCCACCGCTCCGCCGCTCAAACCACCTGCAAAACTCCCTGTCTCGGTAAACCTGACCTTCTTGCACTCGTCAGTCTCGCCAGCACGGCAAACGTCCTGGATCTTCAGTACCGACGAAACGCCCCCTATGGCAACCCCCGCTCTCCCACCATGTTTCAGGTAGTTCGACAGCCGGGCCACCTTCTCCAGGTGTGTTGCATAGCCGGGAATCTGCCCAGGCCCACCGGCTTTGCTCCAGTGATGAACCAGGCTCTTGCTCGATATCCCAAGGTCACGGCGTAGCGTTTCGTGGCTGCCGAGGTTCATGTGCTTGTTGAGGAAGGTCATCTTCAACTGGGCGTCCAGCTTCTGGAAAAGCTGCTTGCGCGAGTTGAAAAAATCGGGGCCTCTCAAGTGCCCGTGCTTGAGAAACTGCTGCTGGTGCAGATGCTCGATGTGGCGCAGCGTGTTCTGCAACTCCTCGACCGCCTTGGCCGCCATCGCCTGGGCAACCCCCATTGCCAGGCTGGCATCGCTGAGCAGGCCTGCAATTTCTGCCTGGTGGCGCATCATGAAGTCGGCTTCTTCGCGGGTGAGGCTGGCCAGTGCCTTGCGCGCCTGCTCGGCTGCCGCCATTAACTGCGCCTCTTCACGCGTGCAGCTGTTGTGGCTGTCGGGGTCGCCTATCACGAAGATCTCGCCTGCCTTGAAGCCGCTCTCGAACGTGGGGTTGAGCATTTTCAGGCGGGTGACGGGCAGTGAGGGGTGTTGTTCGAACAGCTGGCTCAAGACCTCTGGGCCGGACATGCTGCGGGGCACGATGTAGAACCCTGATTCCTGCGTCCCGGAGTGGGCGACCACTGCGTGATTGTTCACTGGCGTGGGCTGCACTGTTGCAGGCTTCTGCTGCGGTGCCTGGCGAATGCTGGCAGGTGCAAGGCTTTGATTGAGCGGCGCGACTACCCGGTTACTGCCGCTGGGGCACCCGCATTCGACCAGCGCGCCGTCCATCGCAACTTCGCGGCCCTCGGAAATGAACCATGGCAGGCCTTCGGCGATGATGCCGGGCTGGCCGCAAACCGGGCATTCGCTTGTGCTGTCGCCTTTGCAGAGTGCGTGGCGGTAATTGGCGCTGTATCGCCTGCCACTGGCAATGCAGGTTGCACCGGTTGTGGTGAGGTCGCCGTCCAGCGCTTGTCCTTTGCCAGCAAGATCGACTCGTTGCATGCAGGTTGCTCCCTATAAAACCCAGGAAACTACCTCTGTGAAGCCGGAAATTGGGTGGCCAAAGTGGGGTTGGGAAAGGTCCTACAGAATATTGGGAGCGTTCATGCGTAGAGGGCGCGGTAACAGGTGGATGGCCGTAATCCAGATGTGGATTGCGGCCATCTACAGAAGCTTTGCCTATGAGGTGGTGGCGCCATCCTCGATCCCATCCAGCATCGCCTCGGCCAGCCCTTCGGCCATTTCGACGGCATGCAGGTTGGCCCACAGCAGGCTTCTGCCGACTTCGTCCATATGGTCGAGCGCCTTGTATCCGACGTTGTAGGCACTGCGCAGGTACTCGATGACGTGCACGAGAGCGTCGTGGGCGTTGATGTCGGGGTTTACCGAGAACAGCGGCGGGTGGCCGGCGTCGCATTTGCCGAAGGGGCGATGTTTGGTGTCGGGGAGGGGTGGGTCGGGGACGATCTTTTTCATTGCAGATTCCTCTAGGAGTTGAACTGCAACCGCCCGTTTCCACGCAGAGGGTGGCAGCCGTACGCGGGGTGGAAACCGGTTAGAGGTCAACCCGGCAGGCCAGACGGCCTCCCGCGCACAACTGCCATTGAAGGCAACAACCCTAACCGGATTTCCACGTCCGATCGCTGAATTGACAGCGACCGGGAGAGCCTAGGGGGCATGGTTTCCCGGGACAATCAGAAGGGAGTCGACAGGGTTCGTAGGATATTTACCGAGTTGTAGGATTCGCAGTGCGAAAAATCTGATGGGAATGTAGGGCTGGGATGAGCGGACGCTTCGGATCACCCATTTGAAGCTGGATATGCAACCAAGCCAGCCCACAGAATACCGAGAGCTTTCTGACGCACACCCCGGAACCATGGGGCTGCCTTTCCCCTGAGCATGCTCTTCACACTGCGCCCTTTGAGTCGCAAGGAAGTTCGGCATGTATCGGATAGTCTTGAAGGGTGTAAGGTCATGCCTTACACTTGAGCAGTCATGATTCGCAGCTTCAGGCACAAGGGCCTGCGTTCGTTGTATCTGCGAGGTGATTCGTCAGGGGTCAGGTTTGATCACGTTGCGCGTCTCAAGCGCTTGCTGGCTTCGCTTGCAGTTGCGCAGTGCCCCTCGGATATGGAGCGCCCAGGTAACCGGCTGCACCCATTGCGGGGGCAGTTGCAGGGTTATTGGGCGGTAAATGTATCGGGCAATTGGCGGTTGGTGTTCCGCTTTGTCGGTACAGATGTCGAACTGGTCGATTATCTGGATTATCACTAGAAGGCTGAAACCTATGCCCATGCACAACCCACCGCACCCAGGCGAAGCCCTGCGCGAAGACGTCCTGCCTGCAATCGGCATGAACGTCTCCACCCTTGCCCGGCACCTCGGCTATTCCCGGGGGCAGTTATCCACAGTGCTCAACGGCCGTTCGGCCATTTCCGCCGACCTGGCCTATCGCCTCGAACTGGCAGGCCTTGGCAGTGCCCGCCAGTATCTGGCCGAGCAGGCGGCCTACGACCTCTGGCAGGCCGCGCAGCGTGAGCACCCGCCCATCGCCCGGCTTGCCTTGGCCTGAGCCTCAATCGGCATCCGACTCAAACAACCGCTCCAGCTCCACCCGCGCCTCCTTGGCCGTCTGCATCACTTTGGCCCGGTCATCGCGCACCTGCCCCTGGGCCTCAAGCACCTGCTCGTCGTGCTCGGTAAAGCGCGCAATCCGGTCAGCCGCCTGCTCGTCGCTCAAGCCCAACCCCACCAGTGCCCGGCGGCTCATCTCAAGGCTCGAGTAAAACGTCTCGCGAATCGGCTCGGCGCCCACGTCCATCAGCTTGTGCACATGCTGGCGGTTACGCGCCCGGGCGATGACCTTCAGGTGCGGGTACTGGCGCTTGACCCGTTCGGCGGTGCGGGTGGCGACGTCCGGGTCGTCGATGGTGATGATGAAGTACTCGGCCTCGCCAACCTTGGCCGCATGCAGCACCTCGGGGCGCAGCGGGTCGCCGTAGAACACCGGCACCTGCTCGAACATACGAGTCATCTCGATGGTGTCCACCGAAGTTTCCAGGGCGACGAAGGGGATCTTCTGCGCGCGCAGAATGCGCGCGACGATCTGGCCCATGCGGCCCATGCCGACGATCACCGCCCGCGGCGTGCCGGCGTCGATGGTCTTGTACTGCTCGGGCACCTCGCGCGCAGGTTGCGGGCGCTTCAGGGCGCGGGCGCAGCCAAGCATCAGCAGCGGGGTGACAGCCATCGACAGGGTTATGGTCATCAGCAGCAGGTCGTAGGTGTGGGTGTCGAACAGGCCCTGGTCCTTGCCCAGCTTGAACACCACGAAGGCGAACTCGCCACCGGCGGCCAGCACCATCCCCAAGCGCAGCGCGCTGGCGCTGTTCAGCCCGCCGGCCAGGCGGCCGACGCCGATCAGCAGCACCAGTTTTACGGCAATCAGCAGCAGGGTCAGGCCCAGCAGCACCAGCGGCATTTCCAGCAGCAGGCTGAGGTTGGCGCCCATGCCGACGCTGATGAAGAACAGCCCCAGCAACAGGCCCTTGAACGGCTCGATCTGCGATTCCAGCTCGTGGCGGTACTCCGAATCCGCCAGCAGCAGGCCGGCCAGGAAGGCGCCCAGTGCCATGGAGATACCGGCTTCTTCCATCAGCCAGGCGGTGCCGATCACCACCAGCAGCGCGGTGGCGGTGGACACCTCGGGCAGGCCGGTGCGGGCCACGGTACGGAACAGCGGGCGCAGCAGGTAGCGGCCGCCGACGATCACCACGGCGATGCTGGCGAACACCTTCAGGCCGTGTTCCAGGCTGTCGCCGTGGCTGGTGTCCGGGCCGCTGGCGGCAAGCAATGGCACCAGGGCGATCAGCGGGATGGCGGCGATGTCCTGGAACAGCAGGATGGCGAAGGCCAGGCGACCATGGGGCGCGTTGAGCTGCTTGCTTTCGGCCAGGCTCTGCAGGCCCAGGGCGGTGGACGACAGCGCCAGGCCCAGGCCCAGCACGATGGCCGCCGGCAGCGTCTGGCTGAAGCCGAACAGGGCGATGGCGCCGATCACTGCACCGGTCAGCAGCACCTGCGCGGTGCCCACGCCGAACACCGACTTGCGCATCAGCCACAGCCGGCGTGGCGACAGTTCAAGGCCGATGATGAACAGCAGCAGGACCACGCCCAGCTCGGAGATGTGCGCGACGCTTTCGGTGTCGCGGATCAGCCCCAGGGCTTGCGGGCCGATGGCAACGCCAGCCAGCAGGTAGCCGATCACGGCCCCCAGTTGCAGGCGTTTGGCGAGGGGGACGGCGATGACGGCGGCGAGCAGGAAGATCACCGCGGTTTGAAGAAGGCTGCCTTCGTGTGGCATGGGTTCTGGCTCCGTGAACTGCCGGGGCAGCGGTTATGTCATTTGGGTCGGCCATTTTGGGGAATGGGGCTTTCGGGGACAATCCGCTTTGTGGGAGACACATTGTCTCCATCAAGGCGACAGTACAGATCCCCCTTGTAGGAGCGGTCTTGTGTCGCGATGGGCCGCGAAGCGGCCCCAGGATATCGGCATCATGCAAGATCGCCGGGGCTGCTGCGCAGCCCTTTCGCGACACAAGGCCGCTCCTACAGGCATCGTATTTAACCTGCTCAACCCCCACCAAACTGCGCCCGATACTGGTTCGGCGTCATGCCGATGCGCTCGCAGAACACCTTGCGCATATGCCGGTCGCTGCCGAACCCGCTGCGTGCCGCCACCACTTTCAACGGTAAATCAGACCCTTCCAGCAGCTTGCGCGCATGGTCGATGCGGGCGTTCTGCAGGTACTGCAACGGCGTGATACCGACATCGCGCTGGAATGCCCGGGCGAAGTTGCGCGCGCTCATGGCCACCAGCTCGGCCATCTTCTGCACGGTAAAAGCCTCGTCGATATGGTCGACGATGTACGCCTGCACCCGCGCCACCGGGCTGCCGTCCCGCGGTACCGCGGCCAGCAGCGGGCCGTAGGGCAACTGCCCGCCCTGGCGGTGGCGGGCCACCAGCAGCACCTTGGCCACTTCCAGCGCCAGGTCCTTGCCGTGGTCTTCGGCCACCACCGCCAATGCCAGGTCAATGCCAGCGGTGATGCCGCCCGAGGTGATCAGGTCGCGGTCGACCACGTAGATCTGCTCGGTTTCAACCTTGGCCTCGGGAAACTGCCGGGCCAGGCGCTCTACGTAGTTCCAGTGGGTCGTACAGCGGTAGCCACCCAGCAGCCCGGCACGGCCGAGCAGAAACACCCCGGTGCAGATCGCGCCGAAGCGCTTGGCGCTGCGCGCAGCCTGGGGCAGCCAGCGCTCCAGGGCCGGCAGCGACAGGTCGTAGGCACCGGGGCCGCCGGGCACCAACAGTAGGTCGACAGCAGCCGGAAGGTCCTCCAGGCGCCCGTCGGCCAGCACCCTCAGGCCGCAGGAGCCACGTACCGGCGCGTCGCCTTCGGCGAGGGTGACCAGGTGATAGCGCTGTTCGGTCGGCAGGAAGCGGTTGGCGATGGCAAACGCGTCCAGGGGGCCGGTGACGTCCAGCATCAGCACATCGTTGAAAAGCACCATCGCCACTGTTTTCTGCATACCCACTCACCCTGGTGGCCGCCGCTCAAGGGCGGCCCGAAACCGATCATGGCAGGCATCTTAAGGTATCGGTATAGCGTGCAGGGCCAGCAATATCGCGAAATGCCGGGCGGCCCCGGGCAAACCCCCGTGGCAGCGGGGCGAAGCAGGATTAATAACTATTAAGGTTCGGCTCAGGACTTTGTCATGGCTGGCCAGCCAGACTTTCCCCATCGAAACAGGAGAGTCGACATGGTCCCTGACCCCGCCCTCGACCACCGCCACAACACCCCCGGCGCGCTGACCGCGCAGCGCCTGCGCCAGGCCAAGGAGCTGATGTTGCACAGCCCGCTGTCGATCATCGAGATCGCCGGCCTGTGCCACCTCACCCGCAGTCACTTCTCGCGTGCGTTCAAGGTGACCACCGGCCTGTCGCCACAGGCCTGGCGCCTGCTGGCACGCATGGAAAAGGCCAAGCGTCTGCTGGCCACCGAAGTACCGATCACCCACGTTAGCCTGGAGTGCGGCTTTTGCGACCAGTCGCATTTCACCCGCGCGTTCAGCCGCATGGTCGGCCAGCCGCCCAAGGCCTGGCGCCAGGCGGCGCGGCACCCTTAACGCGATGTCATCCCCTGGTATAGGCCCAAAGGCCAATGCCGCCCCATCCCCACCCAAGGAGTCACCCTCGTGAGCCAACCTGACTACAAGCGCTTGAACAAAGACGATGCCGTTGTGTTGCTGGTGGACCACCAGACCGGCCTGATCTCGCTGGTACAGGACTTCTCGCCCAACGAGTTCAAGAACAACGTGCTGGCCCTGGGCGACCTGGCCAAGTTCTTCGGCCTGCCGACCATCCTCACCACCAGTTTCGAGCAAGGCCCCAACGGCCCGCTGGTGCCGGAGCTCAAGGAGATGTTCCCGGACGCGCCGTACATCGCCCGCCCAGGCCAGATCAACGCCTGGGACAACGAAGACTTCGTCAAGGCAATCAAGGCCACCGGCCGCAAGCAGCTGATCATCGCTGGCGTGGTGACCGATGTGTGCGTGGCCTTCCCGACCCTGTCGGCGCTGGCCGAAGGCTTTGAAGTGTTCGTCGTCACCGACGCCTCGGGCACCTTCAACCAGACCGTGCAGCAAGCGGCCTGGGTGCGCATGACCCAGGCCGGCGCGCAGATGATGAACTGGTTCTCGGTGGCCTGTGAGCTGCACCGCGACTGGCGCAACGACATCGAAGGCCTGGGCAACCTGCTGTCCCAGCGCATTCCCAACTACCGCAACCTGATGAACAGCTACGCGGCGTTGACTGCGCGCTGATCGCAAACAGGCAGGCCGCGTTCCGGCAGCGGAGCGCGGCTCCTATGGAACAAATCACAACTCGTTGATTTAACGAGGACTCTGTGGGAGCGGCTTCAGCCGCGAACACCGGCGAAGCCGGTGCCATCTAGCGCGGTGCCTGCTTCGCGGCTAAAGCCGCTCCCACAGGGGCCGGGGCGCGCTTGCGGCCGTAATTCCCTGCGCGACAGCGCAGCCCGAAAGGGCTGGGTGATCTCCTACAGGGGAGCAGCAATCGGGATGCTGAAACGGATGCAGCACCCGCCCAGCTCCGATCCCTGCGCCTGCAACTGCCCGCCATGGGCCTGCACCACTGAGCGGCAGATCGCCAAACCCATGCCCAGCCCGCTGCTCTTGGTGCTGTGGAACGCCTCGAACACTTGTTCTCGAGCTTCGGCCGGGATTCCCGGGCCGTTGTCGTCCACCCGCACCTGCACTTCGCTGCCGGCCACGGTGGAGCTGATACGCACCACGCCGTCGTCGCGAAAACCTGCCAGCGCCTCCAGCGCGTTGGTGATCAGGTTGAACACCAACTGCTGGATCTGCACTGGGTCGGCCTGCACGCAGGCGTTGGCGTCCAGCTGTGCCTGCACCTTCACCGCACTCTTGTGCGCATCGGCCGAAGCCAGGCGGATCACCTGCAGGATCACCTCGTCCAGCTTCAGCGGCTTGAGCTGCATCGGCGCCTGCCTTGCCAGCGAGCGCAGGGCGCGGACGATGTTGGCCGCGCGTTCGCTGTCGGCGCGGATGTCTTCCAGCCCGGCGATGGCCTCGCCCAAATCAGGTTGATCGCGCTTGAGCCAGCGCAGGCTGGCCGCAGCGTTGGAGGCAATGCCCAGCAGCGGCTGGCTGATTTCGTGGGCAATGGACGCCGACAGCTCGTTCATCACCTGCAAATGCGCGCTGCGCGCAAGCTCGCTGCGCGAGCGGCGCAGCTCGGCTTCCATCTGCGCGCGGGTCTGGTGGTCTTCGGCCAGGCGCGTATAGAACTTGGCGGTCTGCAACGACACCGCCGCCTGGGCGGCAAGAATTTCCAGCATGGCCAGGCGCTGGCCGCCGAACAGGTTGGGCACCAGGCGGTTTTCCAGGTACACCAGGCCAATCAGCACCCCCTGGATCACCAACGGCAGGCACAGTACCGAGCGTGCGCCGCGGGCGTGCAGGTCGTGGCGGAAAGCCTCCGGGCACTCGGCCTGGGCATCGTGCAGCAGCAGCGGCTTCTTGGTGCGCAGGGTGGCGTTGACGATCGAGCGCGGCGCCTGGGTCATGAACTTCTGGCACTGCTCCATGCTTACCCGCAGGCCGTTGTCGTCGATGTCGGCCAGGGCCGCCATCTGGAACTCCGCACCACTGACGATCAGCAGCGCGCCATGGTCGGCGCCGGCGTGCTGGGTGAGTTGGCCCATCAGGGTTTCGATCAGCCCTTCGAGCAGGGTTTCCTCAGACAGCGCGCGCGCCGCCTCGATGCCGGCTTCAAGGTCGAGGCTGGCCTGGGAGCTGGCGCGAAAGGTTTCCTGGATCGGCTGGGTGCGCAGGAACGGGTGCAAGGTTTCAAGTTGACGCACCTTGCCGGCCGCGCCCCAGATGTGAAAGCAGTCGCGGGCGATGCGCAGGTGCAGGTTGGCGCCCGATATCAGCCCGCTGGGGATGCACACTTCGGCCAATTGCTCGTGGGCGATGGCCTGCTCGTGGATGAAGCCTGCGGCGGTGGCGGCGATCTGCGCCTGGTCGAAGCAGCGGATGGCCGACAGCCCGTCGCCTTGCAAGCGCGCCACCAGCCCCTCGATCAGCAGTACCTTGTTGCGGAAGGTGACCGGGTTGAACTGCGCCCAGCGGCTGAACAGCTGGTGCAGCTGGCCCAGCCGTTCGAGCTTCTCGTCCAGCGTGCCGGGGGCCTCCGGGCTGCCGAGGGTGAGGGCCTGGAACAAGTGGTAGTCGGCCAGGTTGATGTGTGCCGGGGCCGCCCAGGCATGCTCGCCAGCCTGGGCAAGCTGGGCGCCGGCCAGGCGGATATCACCAAGGTAGAACGCCGCCATGCCGGCAAACAGGCACTGGAAGAATCGCGTGGTGCACGAGCTGCCGGCGTCGGCCAGCGCCTCGTGCAATAACGCCTCGCTGCTGTCGCGCTCGGCCCGCGAGCGGGCGCCGGGTGCGTCGCACAGGTCGGCGACGAAGGCTTGCTGGGCCAGCAAAATGTGCTCGATATCGCGGTAGCCATAACCGCGCACGGTGGCCAGGCCGCGCTCGATCTCCTGGCCCACCTCACCCAGGTGCTGGCCCATGACCAAAGCATCGGACACGGCGTGGTTGCAGGCGTAGCAGGCCATGGCCAGGTCGCCGGAAAGGCCCGCCGAGTCGATGGCCTCCAGCGCAGTGCGCCGGGCGAAGGCCATGGGGGAGGTCCAGGCACTGACCTGGTCCAGGGCCAGCAGGCTGCTGGTCAGGTCGCATTCGAAACCATGCCGCTCGATCAGCCGCAGCGCCGCCAGGCAATAGGCGTGGCCGTCGTGGTAGGCGCCGAAGCGCTCGGCGCACATCACCCCGAACCAGGCCAGGCCGTAGGTGCTGCCCGGGGCTACGCCGTGGGCCAGGGTCAGTTCGAGGATGTGCGCCAGGTGCAGGAAGCGGATGTCGTCGGGCACGAAGAACGACGACGACAGGGTGGCGAGCAGGGCGATGGCCACCTCCACCTCTTCGTCCTGCGCGCGGGGCAGTGCCTCCAGGCAGTGGCGGCCCTGCTGTTCGATCCGGGCGCGAACCTGCGTGTAGCGGGCCTCGACCTGCTGCGGCTGGTCACCGCGGTGCAGGTCCAGGCCCAGCAGGCGCAGGCCGCTGAGGGCATCATCAATCGCGCCCTGGTAATCCGAGCGCAGGGTCTTGAAGCGGGCCTGTAGCTGGTAGGCGTTGGCGCGCTCCAGCGGTGTGCGCGCGCACTGGTGGCATTGGCCGATACCGGCCTCGGCCTCGGCCATGCGCGAGCGCAGCATGTTGCATTCGGCGGCCATGCGGGCGAGGGCGAAGGCGTGGGGCGCAGTTGGCGGGCAGCGCTGCTGCAGGGCTTGCGCGGTTTGCAGGTAGCCGGCGGCCTGCTCGTGGGACACCGCGTCACGGGCGCGGGTGGCGGCGCTCAGTAGCAGCGGCAGCAAGGCTGCGCATTCTTCGCGGCTGAAACTGTCGGGGGCGGCGCGCTGCAGCTGGTTGGCCAGCTCGAACAGGCCTTCGTGCGGGGTGTCGCCCCAGGCCTGCCACATCGCCCGGGCGATGCGCGCATGTTGCGCTGCGCGCTCATGGGATGGGGTGAGCTGGTAGGCGGCTTCCTGCACGCGGTCGTGGGCAAAGCCCAGGCCTTGGGCGCTGGATGACAGAAAGCCTGCATCCAGCAAGGCTTTGAGCCGGCCGTCCAGGCGCTCCAACGGGTGGGCGATCAGCCGGCGCAGCAGTTGCGTGTCGAAGCGCCCGCCCGCCGCCCCGGCCACGCGCAGCAGCTCGCGTTGGCCTGAAGGCAAGCGGGCCAGGCGCTGGACCATCAGGTCGGCGACGTTGTCGGCGTAGCGGTGGCGGGCCACCGCTTCCAGCGACCAGCACCAGCGCATGGCCTGGGTATCGAAGGCGAACAGGCGGTCCTCGACCATCGCCCGCAGTATCTGGCGGACGAAGAACGGGTTGCCGGCGGTCTTGGCGTGCACCAGCTCGGCCACTTGCTGCGCCTCGCTGGCGCTGACGTAGTAGCGCGTGGCAATCAGCTCGACGATGGCGGCAACCGGCAGTGGCTGCAGGCTCAGGTTCTGGCAGCGCAGCGCCGTGGGGGTGGCGGGCAGCTCGGCGAAAGGCGCTGCGGCATCATCGGCTTCGCGGCGGCTGGCCAGGATCAGCAGCAGGCCGCGTGGCGGCCGGGCCAGCAGCGCTTGTAGCAGGTGGCGGCTGGCGTCGTCGGCCCATTGCAGGTCGTCGAGGAAGATCGCCAGCGGCCGCCCCGGGCTGCTGAACACTTCGAGGAAGTCGACGATGGCGCGGTGTTGTTTCTCCAGGGCCAGGCGCGAGGGTTTTTCCGGCAGGCCGCTGCTCGGGCCGATGATCAGCTGCAGCTCCGGGGCCAGGGTATTCAACAACTGGCCAGAGCCTTTGACCCGCTGGCGGATGTCCCGACCGATGGCTTCCAGTTGCTGGCTGCCTTGTGCCAGCAGTTGGGTGGTCAGGGTGCCGAGGATGTCGATCCACGGTGCATAGGGCACGGCCTGTTCCAGGCTGTTGCACTTGCCGCTGGCCCAGTGGCCGTCAGCGTGGGCTTTCAGCGCGGCCAGCACCAGGCTCGACTTGCCCATGCCGGCGGCGCCGTTGACCAGCAGGCCGCGGGCGCTGCGTTCGCGGCGCAGCTCGTCGAGCAGGCGGGCGATGATGCGTTGCTCATCGGCGCGCCCGTACAAGCGCTCGCCAGTGGCTGGCACCAGGTCGGCGCAGCCTGGGGTAAAGGGCGCGATAGCGGCGTTGGCGGCCCATTGGCGCTGGCAGTGCGCCAGGTCGATGGCCAGCGCTTCGGCGCTCTGGTAGCGGGCATCGGGCTCCTTTGCCAGGGCCTTGGCGAGGATCTGGCTGATGGGCGCGGGCAGGGTCGGGTCGATGTCGCAGGCCGGTTTTGCCTGCACGCCGGCGTGCAGTTGGCGCCAGTGCTGGGTGTCGCGCCCGGCCAGTGGCAACTCGCCGAGCAGTAGCTGATAGAGGATTGCCGCCAGGGCGTAGATGTCGCTGCGCCGGTCGGTGCTGGTGCCGTGGGGGCAGATTTGCTCCGGGGCCAGGTAGGCCCAGCCGTCAGCCTGGGCACTGCCGATTTCCGTGGGGTCGGCGCGAAAACCGCCGATGCGTACCTGGCCGTTGTCGTCGAGCAGAAGGTGGCGCGGTTGCAAGGCGCCGTGCAAGGCATTGCCCTGATGGGCCAGGGCCAGGGTGCGCGCGGCGTTCACCGCCAGCGGCAAAAACCGTTCGAGGCCTGCACGGCCCTGGGCGATCTGGTCGGCCAGTGACTGGCCCGCCGGGTACACCAGCAGGGGCCCTTCGGGTGAGCGCACGAAGGCTGCGGGGAGCACCGCCCAGGCCGGGTCCAGCGCCAGCCGGTAGTCACGCTCCAGGCGCTGGCAGGCGGCCGGGGACTCCACCGGCGCGCGGATCGCCAGCCAGGCCTGGCCGGCCGTGGCGTCGAGCAGGCGAAAGTGGCTGAGCTCACCGTCCTGGCCCAATGGCACCGGGGTGCAGCGGCTCATCCAGTGTTCGTCTATCGACGGATCGTTATCGATGGACACGTGAACGAGGCGTTCATCGAGCATCATGGCACCCCTTTGCAACCGACATCCTGGCCGCGAGTATACGGAGCGGTCGGGCGACGAAATGCGGCGCAGGGCGGCTTGGCAGGAACGGGAACCATTCTGACTGTTATGGTCCCCTCGTGCGCCGGCGTGGTGCGCGGGGCTGTGTATAGTCCAATGACCCTGTTATCCCTCGGGATAATTGTGCCTGCGCGCCTGTCGGCACTAGAGTGCCCCGGGCCACACAACCGCCCAGCCCGCGAGAGTCGAGGATGCGATGATCCGAATAGGCAAAGCCATGGTGTCGCTGGAGCGGCGCGAAGCCTTCCGTGACGGCCTGCCGATCCCGTTGGGCGGCCGTGCCTTCGAGGTGCTGGCCACCCTGGTACGCGCCAATGGCCGGGTGGTGAGCAAGGACGAGCTGTTCAGCCAGGTGTGGGCGGGTACGGTGGTCGAGGACAACAACCTGCAGGTGCAGGTGTCGCTGCTGCGCAAGTGGCTGGGTGACAAGAAGGTGATCCAGACCGTGCCGCGGCGCGGTTACCGGTTGCTGGCCGACCTGGCGCCGGATGCCTCGGTGCTGGCCTCGGGCCGCAGCGGCTACAGCCTCGACAGCGAGGCGCCGGAGCCCGACGGCGCAGCCGTGCATGTGCTGGTGGTGGACGATGACGTGTCGGTGCGCACCGCCCTGGGCCGCCTGCTGCGTGCCGAGAATATCCCGCATCGCCTGTATGCCTCGGCCGAAGAACTGCTGGAACAGCAGTGGGACAACCCCTATGCCTGCCTGTTGCTGGACATCAACCTGCCGGCCGCCTCGGGCCTGGAGCTGCAGCATGCCCTGCGCCGCCTCGACCTGCCCTGGCCGATCGTGTTCATGACCGGCTACGGCACCATCCCGCTCACCGTGCAGGCCATGCGTGCCGGGGCGTTCGAGTTTCTGACCAAACCCTTCGACGAGCACCAGCTGCTGGCTTTGCTGGACAGCGTGCGTGCCCGGGCGGTGCTTGCCGGGCGCGATTGGCGCCAGGCCCGCCAGGTGCGCGACAAGTACCAGCGCCTGACCCCTCGTGAGCGCGAAGTGTTCGCCCTGGTGGTGGAAGGGCTGTCGCACAAGCAGATCGCCCGGCAGATCGGCACCAGCGAAGTGACCACCAAGGTGCACAAGAAGAACATCATGAACAAGATGCAGTCCCGCTCGCTGGTGGAGCTGGTGGCCATGCACCAGGTCGTTGCGGGTGATGACCGGGCTGCCGACCAGGGCGCGGCATGAACACAGCGGGCACCAAGCTGCGGGTGTGCATCGTCGACGATGACGCCTCGGTGCGCAAAAGCCTGTGCAACCTGCTGCGCTCGCTGGGCTTCGAGGCGTACCCGTTCGCCGATGGCGAGGCGTTTCTGGCTTCGCCCCTGGCGGGCGAGGCCGATTGCGCACTGGTGGACCTGAAGATGCCCGGGCGCAGCGGCCAGCAGGTGCAGCGCGAGCTGGCGCGGCGCGGTTACCGGCTGCCGGTGATCGGCATGTCGGCGCACTGGGACCCGGCGGCGCGGGAGCTGACGATGGGGCAGGGCGCGGTGGTGTGCCTGGGCAAGCCGTTCAGTGAAGAGGCGTTGTTGCGCGCGGTGGAGCTGGCGTTGCAGCAGTAGGCCCAAGCCGAGGTTCGTTGGTTTGACGCGGTCCCCTGTAGGAGCGGCCTTGTGTCGCGAAAGGCGCGCGTAGCGGGCCCAGGATTTGCGCATCATGCAAGATGGCCGGGCCTGCCATGCAGGCCTTTCGCGGCACAAGGCCGCTCCTACAGGATTGCGCCAGCCTGAATGCTGCGCTGTATCTGTGGGAGCGGGCTTGCCCCGAGATGGGGTTGGCGCTCAGTGGCGCCGGTTGCGGGCGATCTCGATATCGTTCATCAGCGCCTTGGCCAGGGCGCTGAGGTAGTCTGCGGCGCCCAGCAGTTTGTGGTCATCCTCGGCATCGCCTTCGCGGATCAGGTGCTTGATGTAACCCAGCAAAATCGACACCTGTTCGTAGGCATCGTCGATGGGGATGCCGGGCATCACCCGTAGTAGCGGCAGCGGTGGGCTGCCGGCCTCCAGCAGGGTTTCGACGCCTGCGGTTACGGCGGTGGGTTCGGCCATCTTATGCCCCGCTTCTGAACAGGGTCATATCCAGGCGGCCCAGCACATGCTCGCCCAAAGCGCGGGCGATGTCGGTGGCGTGGGCGGCGTTGGCGAGCATGCCAAGGCCCGGCTGGCCTGCGTGGTTGCGGCAGTGTTCGTCGATGGTTTCCGACACGCCGCGCAGCAGCTCGTTGAGGTGCATGAGGGCATCGGGTGGGTACATGTCGGTGCGGACGGTGAAGAAGGGGGTGAGGGGGAGTTTGCCCAGGGGTGGGTCGGGGACGATTTTTTTCATGGCGTGCTTCTCGCATTTCGTGGAAGACGCTGCCGCTTCAACCTTTCTCACGGATTGAAAGGCGGCAGCCGTGCGCGGGGTGAGAAAACCGAGGAAATGCAAGAAAACTCGGCCAGACCGAAGTCTGCCCGCACGCGGCTGCCATAACGGCGTTACCTGACATTTCAATCGGGTTTCTCACACCCGGTCACCTGATGGCGACCCGAGGACGTTATTCCCGAGGTGAAAGACCGGCAACGGTGAAGCTTCTGAGTTGTGCGTAGGATAGGTCCGAAGCTGCTCGATCTCGAAGCATTTGGTAGCAGGTTCGGAAATGTCGTACAGGTTTTAGGCATGCACCAAGGCGGGTAATCACGGTCGGAAAGGTTTGCCACCTGTAGGAGCGGCCTTGTGTCGCGAAAGGCGCGCGTAGCGGGCCCGAGATTTTCGCATCATGCAAGATTGCCGGGCCTGCTACGCAGGCCTTTCGCGACACAAGGC
>NZ_JBJDNC010000003.1:121677-263427 GCF_044900265.1 Pseudomonas sp. NPDC089406
CACCCACCCACCACACAAACACCACACCCCCCCCCCCCCCCCCCCCCCCCCCCCCCCCCCCCCCCCCCCCCCCCCCCCCCCCACACCCCCCCCCCCCCCCCCCCCCCCCCCCCCCCCCCCCCCCCCCCCCCCCCCCCCCCCGCTCCTACAGGGGCGCGTTTGTGCAACTTGAGCACATCTGCTCAAGCCTTCATCCTGCCGTGCGGGCACAGTCGGTCGTTTCGACTGCCGAGCCCACCACCATGCCCACTTTCGACTCCCCCAGGCTCACCGCCTTCGGCCTGCTGTTCATGCGCACCGCTGCGGCCGTGTTGCTGCTGTTGATCCACGGCCTGCCCAAGTTGCTCAACTGGTCCACCGAGCTGCAGCACATCGAAGACCCCTTCGGCCTGGGTGCCACCCTGACCCTGAGCCTTGCGGTATTTGCCGAGGTGCTGTGCCCGATCCTGCTGATCCTGGGCGTGTTCGCCCGCCTGGCCTGCCTGCCGGTGCTCGCCGTGCTGCTGGTGGCGCTGGTGGTGGTGCACCCGGACTGGAGCCTGGAGCAGGGGCAGTTTGCCTGGTTGCTGCTGGTGTTGTTCGGCGGGTTGGCGTTGACCGGGCCGGGGGCGTGGTCGGTGGCCGGGGTGCTGGCGCGGCGTTGATCGACATGACCGGGGCTGCAAGCAGCCCCGGTTACTGCGGGTTATTGAAGGTGCTTCTTCAGCGCCTGCGCCGCTTGGTCCATCGCACTGCGTGTGCCCGGCACCTCGCTCAGCACATTGAGCAAGCCAAAGTCATGGATCATCCCGTTGTAGCGCACCGCCGTCACCGGTACCCCGGCAGCGCCGAGCTTGCGGGCATAGGCTTCGCCTTCGTCGCGCAGCACGTCCATTTCGGCCGTTTGCACCAGCGCCGGCGGCAGGCCTTGCAACTGCTCCAGGGTGGCCCGCAGCGGCGAAGCATGGATGTCATCACGCTGGCGCGGGTCGCTGGTGTAGCTGTTCCAGAACCACTGCATCATGTTGCGGGTGAGGAAGTGCCCCTCGGCAAACTGGTTGTACGAGCCATTATTGAAGTTGGCATCGGTGACCGGCCACAGCAGGGCCTGGAAGCGCAGCTTCGGCGTACCGGCTTCCTTCGCCTTGATTGCCACTACCGCAGCCATGTTGCCGCCGACGCTGTTGCCGGCCACCGCCAGGCGGCTGCCGTCCACGCCGATCTGTTGGCCATGCTCGGCCACCCAGCGGGTGGCGGCGTAGGCCTGGTTGATGGCGGTAGGGAATTTCGCCTCTGGCGATGGCGTGTAATCGACGTACACCGCTGCCGCCCCAGAGCCCACCACCAGGTCGTGGATCAGCCGTTCGTGGGTGGGGTAGTCGCCCAGCACCCAGCCGCCGCCGTGGAAGAACATGAACACCGGCAACTCGCCCTTGGCCCCCTGTGGCCGTACCACGCGGATTTCCAGCGGCTGGCCATCGGCCTGGATGGTCCGGCGTTCCACCTGAATGCCCGCCAGGTCAACCTTGACCCCGGCCTGGGCGCCGCTGAGCACGGCCCGGGCGTCTTTGGGTGCCAAGGTTTCCAGCGGCTTGCCGCCACCGGCGGCGAGGGCCTCGAGGAAGCCCTGGGTGGTGGGCTCGACACCGGGGCTGCCGGCGGCGAAGGCGCTGTTCACGGCAAGGGCCAGCAGGCCGGCGGTCAGGGTGCGGGACAGGTTCATGGTCTTGCTCCTCTGCTTGTGAGCCGGCGGCTCAGTTCTGGTTGCTGGCGGTGGTGGGTTGGCTGTAGCTCACGGCGCGCAACTGGCCGCTGCTGTCGCGGTAGGTGAGGGTGGCGCGGCTGGCGTGGCCTTGGCTGGCGGCCGGGGTGTCGACGGTGATCACCTGGGCGATGTCCAGGTCCATGCCGTAGTGGTACGGCGTGGCCTCGGTGGCGAAGGCGCCGGCGCTGGTGGCGAGGGTCAGGGTGGCGGCGGCGAGGATTTTGTTGAAAGTCATGATGGTTCTCCAGAAGGTGCTGAGTAGGTTTGGCGACTGCTTGCTGCGTGAGGTGAATATTGCGCGCAAATAGTTAGTGTGCAAAATATATTTCAACTATTGGGCTCATAGAGGTCCCTGTAGGAGCCGGCTTGCCGGCGATCACCGCCAACGGCGGTGCCAGGCTTGGCGGTCGTGTGGGTTGTGCGGGCCCTATCGCTGGCAAGCCAGCGCCTACACGGGGAAGCGCACCTCAGGATCCCGGGCGGTACTGCAACGCCTCTGCCAGGTGCGCCCGGGTAATGCCCTCGACCCCTTCAAGATCTGCCAGCGTGCGCGCCACCTTCAGCAACCGGTGCGCCGCTCGCAGCGACAAGGTCAGCCGTTCGCAGGCAGTCTCCAGCCAGGCCTGGTCAGAGGGTGTCAGGGTGCAATGCCGGCGCAGTCCGTCGAGAGCCAGAAAGGCATTGGCACAGCCCTGGCGGCGTTGTTGCAGCTCGCGTGCCGCAGCCACCACCTGGGCCACGCTGGCGCTGGTCTCGCCGCTGGGCTGGTTGCCCAGCACGGTGTTCTCCCGAGCCACGGTCAGGTGCAGGTCGATGCGGTCGAGCAGTGGCCCGGACAGCTTGTTGCGGTAGCGCTGGATCTGCTCCGGGCTGCACCGGCAGCGGCCGGTGGGGTCGCCGAAATAGCCGCAGGGGCAGGGGTTCATCGCTGCCACCAGTTGGAAGCGGGCCGGGAAGCGCACCCGGTCGCGGGCCCTGGCTACCACGATTTCGCCCGACTCCAGCGGCTCGCGCAGTACTTCGAGTACCCGTCGCTCGAATTCCGGCAACTCGTCGAGAAACAGCACACCGTGATGAGCCAGGGTGATCTCGCCCGGTTGCGGGCGGCTGCCGCCACCGACCAGCGCCGGGCCCGAGGCGGAGTGGTGCGGGTGGCGGAACGGCCGCTGCGGCCAGCTGTCGAGCGGGGCGTGGCCGCTGACCGAGCGGATCGCCGCCACTTCCAGCGCCTCGCGCTCGTCCAGCGGTGGCAGCAGGCCGGGCAGGCGGCTGGCCAGCAGGGTCTTGCCGGTACCTGGGGGGCCGGTGAACAACAGGTTGTGCGCGCCAGCGGCGGCCACCAGCAGCGCGCGTTTGGCGGCGGCCTGGCCCTGCACCTCGCACAGGTCGGGGTAGGGGCGATGCTCCAGCAGCAGGCCGTTGGCAGCATAGGGCGGCAACGGCAGTTGCCCGCTCAGGTGGGCCACCAGCTCCTGCAGGTGCCCCACGGCATACACCACCAGCCCGCCCGCCAGGCTGGCCTCTTCGGCATTCTCCCGCGGCACCACCAATGCCCGCCCGGCATCCCGCGCGGCCAGCGCGGCGGGCAGCACCCCCTGCACCGGGCGCAGGGCGCCAGACAGCGCCAGTTCGCCCAGGCATTCGATGTCTTCGAGGGTGGCCAGCGGCACCTGGCCGTTGGCGGCGAGTATCCCCAGGGCGATGGCCAGGTCGTAGCGCCCACCGTCCTTGGGCAGGTCGGCAGGGGCGAGGTTCTGGGTGATGCGCCGGGCCGGGTAGTCCAACCCCGAGTTGACGATGGCGCTGCGCACCCGGTCCTTCGATTCCTTGACCGTGGCTTCCGGCAGGCCGACCAGGGTGAGTGCGGGCAGGCCGTTGGCCAGGTGGGTTTCGACGCTGACAGCAGGTGCCAGCACGCCAACCTGGGCGCGGCTGTGGACGAGGGCGAGGGACATGGGCACTCCGTGGTTTGCCAGAAGGGGCCGCTTCCTGCGGCTGGCAAAGCTTAGTGCTGCTGGCGGGGGGCAAGCCGGAAAGAGTGCTTCGAGGTTTTGCTGTCAGTCAGGGCGCATGCCGTGACGGATACACTGGCAACTTCGCTTTCCCACCAGCAGATACCTGGAGGATCAATGGCCAAGACAGAAGTCCTGAGCATCCACATCGACAGCCAGCTCAAAACTCAAGCCGCAAGCGTTCTGGCCGAGTTGGGCATTACCAGCTCGCAGGCCATCCAGATGTTGTTTTATCAGGTGGCGAGGGCCAGAACGCTGCCGTTTGACGTCACCGTGGCGCGGCTCAATGAGCGCGCCCGGCAAGCCATGACAGAGCATGATCAGCCGCACACCCTGCGCATGCATGAAAACGCAGAGGCGTTGTTCAAGAGCCTGGGCATTTGAACCTCAAGCGGCGCTTGCTGCGAACGAGTGTTTGGCTCTACCCCTGATCATGCAACGCACACCGTGCATCACAATGCTGCAGCATCGGGTCGAAGGCATCGAGCATCAGTGCTTCCAGCGGTAGATCGACCCGCGGCAGTACGCGGTCCAGCGCCACCTGGCAGTACTGGCGTTCGTAGTGGGCCTCGCCGGTGATGCGCTGCAGCAAGCGCGACAGCGCCGTCGACGGCGGCTTGATCAGCAGCAGGTGCTGGTTGGCGCCGGTCTCGCGCAGCAGCCACACGCCTTCGGCCTGGGACAGCAACGGCGCCAGGGTGTCGCTCAGGCGCTGTAGCTGCGAGGCCGAAAGGCCGTGGTGCTCGTAGCTGGGCGCCTGTTCGCTTTGCTGCACCAGGCTGTCGGCCTGGGCGCGTAACGCTTGTGCTGCGGCCCAGTCCTGCCCGCGCAGGGCCTGCTCGGCCATGTGATGCAGGGCGCTGACCTGGTAGTAGCCCGGCTGCTCGGCCAAGGGCTGCCAGCAGCTGGCGGCGCTGGCGAAGTCGCCTTGCTCTTGCAGCTTCTGGGCGTGCTGGAACATCAGCCAATGATGTTCAGGCGCCATGGCCAGGCCCTGTTCGAGCCAGGGGCCGCGTTCTTCGGCCGGCACCTGCAGGCAGTCTTCGAGCCAGGCCAGGCGTGCCATTTCGTCGACACTGAGTGCGCGCAATGCACGCTTGCTGAGCAGGCCGTGCACTTCACCGCGCTGCGCGCGCCGGCGTTGGCTGGCTTGTTCATGGCGCTGCTGAAACTGCTCGGCACAGCGCTCGTCCATGGCCTGGGCCAGGGCCTGGTGCTCGGCCCCCAGCCACAGCTGGGCGGCGCTGGCTGAGGGGCGCTGCCAGGCGATCGGTGCATGCTGCGCATCGCTGTCCACTGCCAGGGCTTGCAGGCGCTGGGCCAGGCTGGGATGGGTGGAATGCTCGTCTGCTTCTTCATCCAGCGCATCATGCAGCCAGGTGCAGGCCTGGGCGCGGTCCAGCGGCTCGGCCAGGGCCTGGCCGCGGGCCAGTTCGACGAAGTGCCCGCTGTTGGCGGCGGCATAGCGTTGTGGCCAGAACACTCGGCGCAGCGCGCGGGACTGGATGCGCAGGCCGATCAGCGCCTGGGCCATGGGGATGCTGCCGCAGGCTTGCGCGGCCTCGGCATCGGCCTGGTACTCGCAACTGCGGGCGAAGGCGAAGCTGACCTCAAGCAGGCGCGGCACGTACCAGGCAACGAACAGGCGCAGCGGGGCGTGGGCCAGGCCGATGTGTTTTTCGCTGCGCTCGCCCAGTGCCCGCCAGCGCTCGCGGGCAAAATACAGGCGGCTGCTGTAGCGGCCATGGCGCTGGGCGATATGGGCGAACTCGTGTGCCAGCACGGCGGTGCAGGCGGTGGTGTCGAGGGTTTCCAGCAGCGGCAGGCCCAGCACCAGCACATTGTGCGGGCGGCCGAACAGCGACGCGCGCTGGCGAATGCTGGCGTTGAAGCCCTCGTCCAGGTACACCGCGTCCGGCATCGGCGCGCCCAGGCGCGTGCGTACCTGCTCGACGGCTGCAGCCAGGGCGGGGACGGCGTTTGCATGCAGCTCGATACCTGGCGCCTCGTCGTCGTCGCGGCGGCTGAAGGCCTGGCGGGCGATCGACCAGCCCATCAGCGGCGACGGCAGGGTCAGCGCCGCCGCCAGCCAGCCGGCCCAGCCCGGCAGCAGCAGCCAGGCGAGCAGCGGCAGCAGGCAGAGCAATGTGCTGAGGGTAATCAGAAAAGCTTCGCCGAACCACAGCCAGGCATGGATGCGCAGCCGTTCGCTGAATGTTGCGGCCATGGCCTCAGCGGGCCTCTGGTGCTGGCGGCAGTTCGCCCGGGACGAACTTGCCTTGGGTCAGGAAGGCCTTGAAGGCGGTGAAAATCGACAGCAGGCGGTTATGCGAGTTGTACACCCGCTCGGCGATCTCGATGATCTCTTCGCTGTCTTCGTTGATCTGGTGCCCGCGGGTGGCCCATTGCATGGCGGCGAAGCGGTTCTTGCGCGGCGCGCCGCGGCCTTCGAGCCAGGCCAGGGCGATTTCGGCGCAGGCGCGCCCGGCAACCCAGTCGTGGGAGTGGTCGAACACCGACAACAGGTAGCGCAGGCCCAGTTCGTGGTCCACCGGCTCGCCGTAGCGGCGCAGCAAAATGCCCAACTGCACTTTGGCATGACCGTCGGTCTGGTCCTCGCCCATGGCGTCGATCAGCAGTTTCCACACCTCGACCCGGGCCACCGGGTCGTGCATGTCTTCGTTGTTCATGCGATCGCGCGCCAGGTTGTACTTGCTGACCTTGCAGCCGGCCTCGGCGGAGCGCTTGAGCCAGTAGTCAGCCTTGTGCGCGTCGATGTACTGCTCGGGGGTGTCGTTGAACCAGCCGCGGTGCACGTCGTACAAGGCGCTGGCGGCGTCTACCCGGCCGAGGTCGGCCAGGCGCTGCCAGAGGAAACAGGCCACCGGGTGCAGGCCGGCATGCCAGATCATGCGTGGTATTTCTTCGAGGTCGAAACCAAAGCCCTCGCGCCCGTTCTGGCGCTTGGCGGCGGTTTGCAGCCATTGTTCGGCAAGCTCCGGCGAGCGCTCGAAGCCCCACACGCCGAACTGGTGGCCGGCGGCGCGCAGGGCGCAGGCGGCGGCGTAGTTGCTCAGGGCGCTGAGGCGTTCGATGGCGTTCTTGAAGGTGTTCTGCGGGTCGGGCTGCGGGTCGTACAAGCTGATGTACACCAGGCTCCAGAACGGGTCGCCGAGGTTGCCGACCCAGCCTTCACCCGGGTACAGCGCGACGCTTTGGCTGTAGCACTGCATGGCTTCTGGGTGGTTGCCCAGCGAATAGCGCTGGAACGCCCCCTCCCAGGCCAGCAAGGTGGCGCGCTCCAGCGGGCGCAGCTCAAGCGGCTTCCAGTAGTCGAACACCTCTTGCCAGGCGGCGACTTCCTCGCTGTCTTCGGCCTTGGGCAGCTCGATCTGGTCCTCGAAGATCAGCCAGCGAATGGCGTTGCGCTGGGCTTCGCTCCAGCTGGCGGTCAGCGGGCCGTCGGCCAGGCCGTCGATGTCGTCGTAGCTGCCGCCCCAGCGTGGCTTGAGGTAGGCGGCGTGGGTTTCGACGGCCTCGAAGCAGTTGGGCATCCATTGCATGGCGCACAGCAGCCAGTAGTCCTGCGGGCGCTCGAACTGGTGGGCTTCGCGGGGCGGCAGGATGGCCGGCAGCGCCTGCGGCACTTCGGCGGGGGCCTCGAGCTCGTAGCGTTCGAGGTAGCCGCGGGCGGTAGCCAGTGCTTCTTCCTCGGCGTGCTCGCCCGGGCGGTAGCTGGCCGGCTTGCCCTGGAACAGCTCATGCAACCAGCCGGGTTCGTTGAAGTGTGCGCAGATCTTGATCAGGCAGATGGCAGCTGCCGCCGGGCGCGGCGACAGCTGCATGGCCTTGAGCAGGTGCACGGCGGCCAGCTCGCAGGCTTGCGCCGCGCCCAGCCAGCGCTCCTGGGTGACCTCGGAGGCCACGTTGAAGGTGCGGATGAAAGTCGCTCGGTCGAAAGCATGCATACCCATCACCAGGTGGGCGTGGTAGCTGCCCGGGCAAGCTTCGATCCAGCCCTTGAGCACGCGGGTAAGGTCCTTGCCGATCTGGTGGTCCCAGTCGATCAGCATGTGCCCTTCGATGACTTCCGAGTACAGCGGCACCTCGCCTGGCGCGGCTTGCTGCCATTGGTTTTCGAGGTCTTCGCAGAACGCGGTGAGTTCGTTGAATGCGCGGGCTTGCGCCAGTTCACGCAGGTGCTGGCGGGTGCTGGAAAACAATTGCAAGGGAGGGCTACCTTGTAAGTCCATTTAACAAAGGTGTGAGCTGGGTCACATACTGGCTAATGGTCATTATTCCGAAGCCCGCGCAGTGCGTAAAGCATGCACGGCGCGGGCTAGGGGTATCCCTGATGCCTCAGGAGCCGCTCAGAACCACTGGCCGAAGCGGCGGATGTACAGGGTCTTCATGCCCTGGGCCACCAGGCAGTAGCCCAGCAGGGTGGCCACCAGCCAAGGGAAGTACTCCCACGGCAGCGGCACCAGCCCGACCATCGCCCCCAGCGGCGAGAACGGAATGTACAGCCCCAGGGCCATCACCAGCCCGGTGGCGAGGATCACCGGCAGCGCAGCGGTGCTCTGGAAGAACGGCACCTTGCGGGTGCGCAGCATGTGCACCACCAGGGTTTGCGACAGCAGCCCCTCGACGAACCAGCCGGACTGGAACAGCGCCTGCATTTCCACGCTGTTGGCGGCGAACACGTACCACATCAGGGCGAAGGTGGTGATGTCGAAAATCGACGAGGTGGGCCCGATCCACAGCATGAAGCGGCCGATGTTGCCGGCATCCCACTTGCGGGGCTGGCGCAGGAATTCCTTGTCCATGCGGTCCCAGGGCAGCGACAGCTGCGAGAAGTCGTACAGCAGGTTCTGCAGCAGCAGGTGAATCGCCAGCATCGGCATGAACGGGATGAATGCGCTGGCCACCAGCACCGAGAACACGTTGCCGAAGTTGGAGCTGGCGGTCATGCACAGGTACTTCATGATGTTGCCGAAGGTTTCGCGGCCCTTGAGCACGCCTTCTTCGAGCACCATCAGGCTCTTTTCCAGCAGGATGATATCGGCTGACTCCTTGGCGATATCGGTGCCGCTGTCCACCGAAATACCCACGTCGGCGTCGCGCAGGGCCGGGGCGTCGTTGATGCCGTCACCGAGAAAGCCGACGGTGTGGCCATTGGCTTGCAGCGCCTTGAGCACCCGCGACTTCTGCAGCGGGGTGAGCTTGGCGAACACCGTGCGTTCTTCCGCCAGCACCTGCAGTTGGCTTTCATCCAGTTGCTCGATGTCCTGGCCGAGCAGCGGCTGGCCGGGCTCCAGGCCCACTTCGCGGCACACCTTGGCGGTGACCACCGGGTTGTCGCCGGTGAGCACTTTCACCCTTACACCCATCTCGCGCAGGGCGGCGATGGCGGGGCCTGCGGTTTCCTTTGGCGGGTCGAGGAAGGTCAGCAGGCCACGAATCACCAGCCCGCGCTCGTCGTCGGCGTGGTACTGCGCCTTGCGCTCGCCAGCCAGGATTTTGCGGGTACCCACCAGCAGCACACGAAAGCCCTCCTGGTTGTAACGGCTGGCGCTGGCCAGCAGCTGTTCGCGGCGCGCGGCATCCAGGGGCAGGTGCTGGCCGTCATCCTCCACGTGGGTCGCGATGGCGAGCATCTCTTCCACCGCACCCTTGCTCACCAGCAGGTGCTCGCCCAGGGCATCCTTGACGATCACCGACAGGCGCCGGCGGATGAAGTCGAACGGCAGCTCATCGACCTTGGCGTAGGCGAAGGGTGGCTGGAACTGGCTGTTTTCGCCGGCAAAGCGCAGCACGGCCTGGTCCATCAGGTTTTTCACGCCGCTCTGGTGGTGGCTGTTGAGCCAGGCCAGCTGCAGCAGGTGCGGGTTGCTTTGGCCGTCGAGGCCGACGTGGTGCTCGAGGATGATGCGGTCCTGGGTCAGGGTGCCGGTCTTGTCGGTGCACAGCACATCCATCGAGCCGAAGTTCTGGATGGCGTTCAGGCGTTTGACCACCACTTTGCGCCGGGCCATGGCCACGGCGCCCTTGGCCAGGTTGGCGCTGACGATCATCGGCAGCATTTCCGGGGTCAGGCCCACGGCCACGGCCAGGGCGAACAGGAAGGCATCGCTCCAGTCGCCCTTGACCACCCCGTTGAGCACGAACACCACCGGCACCATCACCAGCATGAAGCGGATCAACAGGGCGCTGACGCTGTTCACCCCGCGGTCGAAGGCGGTCTGGCTGCGCGAGCCGGCGATGGCCTTGGCCAGCGAGCCGAAGTAGGTGCGTTTGCCGGTGGCCACCACCACGGCGCGGGCCCGGCCGCTGACCACGTTGGTACCCATGAAACCGACATTGGGCAGCTCGAGCAGGTTGCCGTCGCCGCTGCTGCTGCCTTCGGCGGACTTCTGCGCCACATGGCCCAAGGTGTCGTACTTCTCGACCGGCAGCGCCTCGCCGGTGAGCACGGCCTGGCTGATGAACAGGTCGCGGGACTCGATCAGGCGGATGTCAGCGGGGATCATGTCGCCGGCGGCCAGTTGCACGATGTCACCGGCCACCAGCTCGTTCATGGGCACTTCGCGCAGACGGGCAGGGCGGTCGATGCGTTCGCGGCGTAGCACCGTGGCAGTGGTGCGGACCATCGCCTTGAGGGCTTCGGCGGCCTTGCCCGAACGGTACTCCTGCCAGAAGCGCAGCAGGCCGCTGAGGCTGACCATGGTGAGGATGATGATCACCTTGGTCAGGTCGAGGTCGTCGGTGTCGCCGGCCTGCAGCGGCAGCCAGTAGTCAGTGACGAAGCTGATGGCGGCCAGAGTCAGCAGTACATAGATGAAGGGGTTGTGCAGCGCCTTGAGCAGTTGCACCAGGCCCGGTTGGGGTTTGTCGTGGGCGACTTCGTTGGCGCCGTCACGCAGCAGGCGCTTGGCGGCCTCGTGTTCGGTCAGGCCGAGTTCGCTGGTATCGAGGTTGGCGAAGGTCACGCCCAGGCCGTTGCGGGCTTCGCGGGCGGCGTGGACTTCGCAGGCTTTGGTGTTGCGGTCTTTTACGGTCATTTGGCTGTGCTCCTGCCGCAGGAGGCGGCACGACACACAGCGGGCTCACTACGGTGAGTAGGCGTGGGTCGGGCCGCGATCATTCGATCGGTTTTTTGTCCGGCGTTTTCGGGTTCGCTGGCGAAGGCCGGGTTTATTGTCGGCAGCGAACTTTCTACTGGCTGAGTCCATGGTGTTTCGAGTTCCTTTTAAAAGTTTCAGGCAATAAGTTTCCTGCGAACTTACATGATCGAAAGTTCGGGCTTATATATGGATTGTTCAGTTTTTATCGGGCGCCGCGCGCGCAGCCGATTACGCTAGGAGCGCGGTTTATCGACTTGGAGGTTCCGGGTTGTCGTCGGCGTGGCACCGCCATGCGACGTGCAGCCGTGGGCCGCGCGCAAAGGGCAGGTGGGCATGTGGCGAGGCCGCAGGCTGCGTAGCATGGCGCGGCACAAGAGGGGCGCGGGGCCGGCGATGTATGCAGGTATTGAAGTTCATGAGCTTGCCTCCGTCCGGGCTGGCACCCGGGGCGGCAAGCTACGGCGGAGCATCAGGCTCTGGCGCGGCTTGCCCGACCTTGGGGGCGGGCCCGGTATTCCGGTTCAGGTGCCTGGCAGCCAGGGGCGGCCAGGCAGCGACTAGATACTGTGTCCATTGAATTCTTCGTGAGTTGAAATAAAGGCCCGTTTCAAGGGCGGTGGAACTTTATGCAAAGCATAGCGGGTGAGTCAACAGGCAAGGTGTAACTTAAAGAAGTTTCATCTTGTGTTCATAGGACTATATATGTAGGAAATTTCATATTTCATTTGAAGGCTACATCGCCGGCAAGCCGGCTCCTACAAGGGGCGGTGAACCGTTCTGTAGGAGCCGGGGCCGGCAAACGCATCAAATCAGGGCTTTGCACCCAGAATGATATGCGAGGCCTTGATCAGCGCGGTGGCCTTCACACCTGGCGCCAGGCCGAGCTCCTGCACCGCCTCGCGGGTGACGATGGCAAACACTTCGGTGCCACCGGCCAGCTTCAGTACCACTTCGGCGTTGACTGCGCCGTCGCCTACACGCACCACCTCACCTTCCAGGGCGTTGCGCGCCGACAGGCGATAACCGTCGGCGTCGGTCATCAGCACCACCCAGGGTGCCTTGACCAGTGCCACGGCCTGCTTGCCGACATTGATGTTGAGGTTGTGCAGGCTGGTCATGGTGACCACGGCCACCAGTTTTTCGCCGCCACCCAGGGTCAGTTCGACCTCGGCATTCACCGCGCCAGGCTGGACGGCGCTGACGGTACCTTCGAAGACATTGCGGGCACTGACTTTCATGTAAACGCTCCGTGTATCGGTTGTTATTCTGCGGGCGGCGGCGCCAGCCGGGCTTCCAGCTCGGCAAATTGCTGCTCCAGCGCCTCCAGGCGGGCGCGGGTGCGGGCCAGCACCACCATCTGGCTGTCGAATTCGTCGCGGCTGACCAGGTCGAGCTTGCTGAAAGCGCCCTGCATCAACACCTTGAACTGGCTTTCCAGTTCGGCGCGAGGCTGTGCGGTGTCACCGCTGAACAGGCGCGAGGCCTGGTCGCTCAGGGCATCGAGAAAGGCTTTGGGCGCGAGCATGTGTGGCTATCCGCTGATCTGTGAAAGGGCAGCAGTGTAGCACGCAGCTTTTTTGCACCGTGCCTGCACACTTTTTGCGCAGCGTGGCCAAAGGTCGCGCACCGAATTTGTGCAGCTTTGCCCTGCTGGCGACTGGCCAATCCCGAGTGTTTCACGCAACTAGCTGTTTTTTGGCGTTTTCCCGTACCTGGCAAGGTTTCTGCAAAGACCTGTTCAAGCCGTGCACTGATGCAGTCCATCGAGAGCAAGCAGTGCGCAAGGCCCACCGTTACAGCCGCATCGTGTCTTGGCGGGGAGGATGGAGCCGACGATGCGTTACAAAGCCAGGCGCTGCGCTTAGACTTGAGACGGGTTTGTTTTCCTGGGGCAAGTCCACCAAATCGGGAGAGAGTTTCATGAAGCTAGTCACTGCCATCATCAAGCCGTTCAAGCTGGACGACGTGCGCGAGTCGCTGTCGGAAATCGGCGTGCAGGGCATCACCGTGACCGAGGTCAAGGGCTTCGGCCGTCAGAAGGGTCACACCGAGCTGTATCGCGGCGCCGAATATGTGGTCGATTTCCTGCCCAAGGTAAAGATCGATGTCGCCATCGATGACAAAGACCTTGATCGGGTGATCGAAGCCATCACCAAAGCGGCCAACACCGGCAAGATCGGTGACGGCAAAATCTTCGTGGTCAATCTGGAGCAGGCGATCCGCATCCGTACCGGCGAAACCGATACCGACGCGATCTAAGCGCTACAAAAAAAGCCTCACCAAACCCAACGCCCCAGGAGAAAACAACATGACTCTGCGCAAGATCGCAGGGCTAGGAGCCCTATTGTCCCTCGTAATGCCAGGGCTGGCCCTGGCCGAGGAAGCTGCCCCGGCGCTGAACTCCGGTGACACCGCCTGGATGCTCACCGCCACGGCGCTGGTGCTGTTCATGACCATCCCGGGCCTGGCGCTGTTCTACGGCGGCATGGTGCGTTCGAAGAACGTGCTGTCGGTGATGATGCAGTGCTTCGCCATCACCGGCCTGATGAGCCTCCTGTGGGTGATTTTCGGCTACAGCCTGGCCTTCGATACCACCGGTATGGAAAAGGGCGTACTCAACTTCAATTCCTTCGTCGGCGGCCTGAACAAGGCATTCCTCAGCGGCGTCACACCTGACAGCCTGACCTCGGCCACCGCGTTGTTCCCGGAAGCGGTGTTCATCACCTTCCAGATGACCTTCGCCATCATCACCCCGGCGCTGATCGTCGGCGCCTTCGCTGAACGCATGAAGTTCTCGGCCATGCTGATCTTCATGGCCATCTGGTTCGTGCTGGTCTACGCACCGATCGCGCACATGGTCTGGAGCGGTGACGGCGCGCTGATGTGGGACTGGGGCGTGCTGGACTTCGCTGGCGGCACCGTGGTGCACATCAACGCCGGTATCGCAGGCCTGGTCTGCTGCCTGGTACTGGGCAAGCGCAAGGGCTACCCGACCACCCCGATGGCCCCGCACAACCTGGGCTATACCCTGATCGGCGCGGCCATGCTGTGGATCGGCTGGTTCGGCTTCAACGCAGGCTCCGCCGCTGCCGCCAACGGCACCGCCGGCATGGCCATGCTGGTGACCCAGATCGCCACCGCCGCTGCCGCCCTGGGCTGGATGTTCGCCGAGTGGATCGGCCACGGCAAACCCAGCGCACTGGGCATTGCCTCGGGTGTGGTCGCGGGCCTGGTAGCCATCACTCCGGCTGCCGGTACTGTGGGCCCGATGGGCGCCCTGGTGATCGGCCTGGTGTCGGGTGTGGTGTGCTACTTCTGCGCCACCAGCCTCAAGCGCAAGCTGGGCTATGACGACTCCCTCGACGCCTTTGGCGTGCACGGCATCGGCGGTATCGTCGGCGCCCTGCTCACCGGCGTGTTCGCGGCACCTGCCCTGGGCGGCTTCGGCGCGGTCACTGACATCGCTGCGCAGTTCTGGATCCAGGCCAAGGGTGTGATCTTCACCGTGGTCTACACCGCCATCGTCACCTACATCATCCTCAAGGTGCTGGATGTGCTGATGGGCCTGCGGGTCAACGAAGAAGAAGAGTCGGTCGGCCTCGACCTGGCTCAGCACAACGAGCGCGGCTACAACCTGTAACCGCCACGCTGGAAAACTTGCCCGGTTCGCCGGGCATTTTTTTGCCTGTAATTTGCCGTTTTGCCCGGGGCAAACGGTTTCTATGTCCTGTTCGCGACGCGGGCACAAAACTTACAACGGATCGGGCATTTCTGGTGCTTTGCTTTTTCTGCGAGCGCGCTAGAATGCGCGCCGAAGGGTGCTGCACAGGTTGTCCGCACACTTCGCTACCCTTTGCTAGGCTTGCAATAGCCTGTGGCCAGCAAGGGTTCAAGCATTTTGGTAGGGCTCTGCTTCGGGCAGGGCCTGTTGGGTGCCGGGCTCCCATCAGGAGGCGGGCACTGGAGGCAGTGGCCAACCCACGGCCAGTTGAATTTTCACCGGTAGCCGCCGGTCTACGGCTGCACCGGTCTATAACTAACCTGCTTTTCGCAAGTCATGAGGTAGAACATGAGCGACGATGATCTGGAAAACGACGACCTCGAAGTAGGTGACGAAGACGAGGGTGATGAGGGCATGGAGGCTGCGGCTGACGACGGCGCCGAAGATTCCGGCGACGACGACAGCAGCCCGGCACCCGCTGCCAAGGGCAAATCCAAGGCGGCGGTCTCGGTAGACGAGATGCCGAGCATGGAAGCCAAGCAGAAAGAGCGTGATGCCCTGGCCAAGGCGATGGAAGAGTTCCTTTCGCGCGGTGGCAAGGTGCAGGAAGTCGAGGCCAATGTGGTCGCCGACCCGCCCAAGAAGCCGGACAACAAGTACGGCAGCCGCCCTATCTGAGTGGCTGAATGCAAAAAAGCCCGCCGTCGCTGCGGGCTTTTTTGTGGGCGGTGGGATTGCGTGGCCTGCAAGCCGGCGCTGATCTGCAGGAGATCACCCAGCCCTTTCGGGCTGCGCTGTCGCGCAGAGAACTAGTCTCGCAGATGCACCGCGGTCCCTGTGGGAAGCGGCCTTGTGTCGCGATGGGTCGCGAAGCGGCCCCAAGGCCTCGGCCTCATGCAAAATTGCCGGGGCTGCTGCGCAGCCCATCGCGACACAAGGCCGCTTCCCACAGGGACTTTGGAGCATCTACGCGACAGTGCAGCCCGAAGGGCTGGGTGATCTCCTACAGGGATCGGGCCAGCTGTTCGAAATTGGGCAAGACAGTGTTCCCGCGTTCGCGCTCAGCGCCAGCGGGCGAGCACGTCGGGCAATTGCGACAGGCGCTGGATCTCGGCATCCGGTGCCTGCTCGCCTGTCCAGGCCAAGCCCCGCGGGTTGAACCACACCGCGCGCAAACCGGCACGCTGGGCCCCGGCGATGTCGTCGCCCGGGTGGTCGCCGATATGCACTGCGGCATCGGCCTGCACTTCACCGCGCTTGAGCGCCTCGAGGAACGGCGCCGGGTCGGGCTTGCCGATTCCCAAGTCCTCGGCGCACAAGGCGAACTTGAAGTAGTCCGCCAGGCCGATCCGGCGCACGTCGGCGTTGCCGTTGGTGACCACGCCCAGGGTGTAGTGATGGCGCAGAATCTCCAGCACCGGCTGCACCTCGGGGAACACCTCGACCTGGTGACGGGCGTGCAGGAACACCTCGAAGCCTTCGTTGGCCAGCTCCAGGGCGTGTTTCTCGCTGTAGCCGACTTCTTCCAGGGCATGGAACAGCACCCGCCGGCGCAGGGCGCTGATGCGGTGCTTGAGGCCCGGCTCGGCCTGCACCAGGCGCTCGCGGATGGCGAACAGGTGCTCGACCGGCACCGCGCCCAGAGTCGGTGCGTTGGCTTCGAGCCAGTCGCGTAATACCACTTCGGCGCTGGCGATCACCGGCGCGGTATCCCACAGGGTGTCGTCGAGGTCGAAGGTGATCAGCTTGATGCTCATGAGTCTGTGCCTTTGCTGCGTTTGGCCCGGGGGTGGGCGCTGTCGTACACCGTGGCCAGGTGCTGGAAGTCCAGGTGGGTGTAGATCTGCGTGGTGCTGATGTCGGCGTGGCCGAGCATTTCTTGTACCGCGCGCAGGTCCTGGGACGATTCGAGCAGGTGGCTGGCGAAGGAATGGCGAAGCATGTGCGGGTGCAGGTGCTGGCCGAGCTCGCGCTCGCCGGCGGTCTTCACCCGCAGTTGGATGGCCCGCGGGCTCAGGCGCTTGCCCTGGCGGGTGATGAACACCGCGCCGTCCTGCGGGCTGCCGATGCCGCGCAGGCGCAACCAGGCCTGCAGTGCCTCGCGAGCCTTGCGCCCGACCGGCAGCACGCGGCTCTTGCCGCCCTTGCCGAGCACCTGCACCAGGCCGCCGGCAAGGTCCAGCTGCTCAAGATCCAGGCCGGTCAGCTCCGACAGGCGCAGGCCGGAGGAGTAGAACAGCTCGAGGATGGCCTGGTCGCGGCGGGCGATGAAGTCGTCGTCCACGCCGCCGTCGAGCAACTGCAGGGCGCGGTCGGTGTCCAGCGCCTTGGGCAGGCGCCGTTCGCCCTTGGGCGGCGACAGGCCGTTGGCCGGGTCGTGCTGGCACAGGCCTTCGCGGTTGAGGTAGCGGTACAGCCCGCGCACCGCCGACAGCAGCCGCGCCAGGCTGCGCGAGGACTGGCCGTGGTGGTGCTGGCGCGCCACCAGCTGGCGCAGTTGCTGCACCTGCAGCGCGCCCCAGCCGGCAATGCCCTGGGTGTTGCAGAATTCGACGACCTTTTCCAGGTCGCGGCGGTAGCCCTTGAGGGTGTGGTCGGACACCTGGCGCTCGTTGCGCAGGTGTGCGCAATAAGCCTCCAGCTGGCGTTCCATCAGCGTACCGGGCGTAGCGTGTTGGTGAAGCGCGGCACCACGCGGCCGAGCACTTCGGCGATGTAGCTGAGGAACAGGGTGCCGACGCTGCTCTTGTAGTGCTGCGGGTCGCGGCTGCCGATCGCCAGCACACCGTGCAGGCCCTGGTACTCCAGGGTGGCCACGGCGCTGGAGCCGACCTCCTTGTGCTGGTCGCTGCCGAACAGGAAGGCCAGCTCGTGCTCGCGCAGGCTGCCGCTGATGGTCTTGCCGCCGCCGATCAGCCCGCCGATGGCTTGCTGCGCTTCGGCACCGGACACCCAGCGGCCCACCGGGGCGGCATTTTCGCCAAACAGGATCAGGCTGACGAAGGGCACCTGGAATTCCTGGCGCAGGCTGTCCTCGACGGCCATCACCACTTCTTCCAGGCTGCCGGCGTCGAGCAGGTCGAGGATCAGCCGGCGCGTCTTGTCGAACAGCCGGTCGTTGTCGCGGGCCACGTCCATCAGTTGCGACAGGCGGTGGCGCATCTCGATGTTGCGGTCACGCAGCAGCTTGAGCTGGCGCTCCACCAGCGACACGCTGTCACCGCGCTGGTGGGGGATGCGCTGCTCGACCAGCAGCTCGTCATGCTCGGCGAAGAACGTGGGGTGGGCGCGCAGGTAGGCGACCACCGCGTCGGCGTCGAGCTCGGGTACTGCTTTGGGCTGATCGGTCATGGCGGATACTCGCTTAGAGACGAACCTGTCCTTCGAAAACGCGTACGGCAGGGCCGGTCATCAACACCGGTTTGCCTGGGCCGCCCCATTCGATACTCAAGCGCCCACCCGGCAGGTCGATGGACACCGGCGAGTCCATCCAGCCCTGGGCGATGGCTGCCACGGCAGCGGCGCAGGCGCCGGTACCGCAGGCCTGGGTTTCACCGGCACCGCGCTCCCAGACCCGCAGGTTGGCGCGGTGGCGGTCGATCACCTGGATGAAGCCGGCATTGACCCGCTGCGGGAAGCGCGGGTGGTGCTCGATTTTCGGCCCCAGTTCGTGCACCGGTGCGGTGTTAATGTCGTCGACGCGCAGCACCGAGTGCGGGTTGCCCATGGACACGGCGGCGATCGGGTAGACCTGGCCGTCGACTTCCAGCGGGTAGCTCAGCGCCTGCTGGTCGGCGACGAAGGGGATCTCGGCCGGCACCAGGCGCGGCGGGCCCATGTCGACGCAGACTTGGCCATCGTTGCGCACGTCCAGCTCGATGATGCCGCCCTTGGTTTCGACGCGGATGCGCTTCTTGGCGGTCAGGCGCTTGTCCAGCACAAAGCGGGCGAAGCAGCGCGCGCCGTTGCCGCACTGCTCGACCTCCGAGCCGTCGGCGTTGAAGATGCGGTAGCGGAAGTCCACCTCGGGGTTGCTCGGTGCTTCGACGATCAGCAGCTGGTCGAAGCCGACGCCGGTGTTGCGGTCACCCCATTGCTTGGCGTGCTTGGGCTGGATGTGCGCGTGCTGGCTGACCAGGTCGAGGACCATGAAGTCGTTGCCCAGCCCGTGCATCTTGGTAAAACGCAGCAGCATGGGCTTACTCCGGCAGCAGGCTTTCGCCAGCAAACAGTTCTGCGACGGTCTCGCGGCGGCGCACTTCGAAGGCCTGGTCACCATCGACCAGCACTTCGGCGCAGCGGCCACGGGTGTTGTAGTTGGAGCTCATGACAAAACCATAGGCGCCTGCCGACTGCACGGCCAGCAGGTCGCCCTCGGCGAGGTTGAGCACGCGGTCCTTGGCGAGGAAGTCGCCGGTTTCGCAGATCGGCCCGACCACGTCATAGCTGCGGCCTTCGCCTTCGCGCGGGGTGACGGCGCTGACGCCCATCCAGGCCTGGTACAGGGCCGGGCGGATCAGGTCGTTCATCGCCGCATCGACGATGGCGAAGTCCTTGTGTTCGGTGTGCTTGAGGTATTCCACGCGGGTCAGCAGCACGCCGGCGTTAGCCACGATGTAGCGGCCCGGCTCGAATACCAGGGCCAGGTCGCGCTCGCCCAGGCGCGCGCGAATGGCCTGGATGTAGTCGGCCAGCAGCGGCGGCTGTTCGTCGCGATAGCGCACGCCTACGCCGCCGCCCAGGTCGAGGTGGCGCAGGTGAATGCCGCACTCGGCCAGGCGGTCGACCAGCACCAGCAGGCGGTCGAGGGCGTCGAGGAAGGGTTCGACCGTGGTCAACTGCGAGCCGATGTGGCAGTCGACACCGACCACGTCGAGGTTCGGCAGTTGTGCGGCGCGCACGTAGATGGCTTCGGCGTCGCTGATGGCGATGCCGAACTTGTTCTCTTTAAGCCCGGTGGAGATGTACGGGTGGGTGCCGGCGTCGACGTCGGGGTTGACCCGCAGCGATACCGGGGCAACCTTGCCCATCTCGGCCGCCACCACTTGCAGGCGCTCGAGCTCGTCGGTGGACTCGACGTTGAAGCAGTGCACGCCCACTTCGAGGGCGCGGCGCATGTCTTCGCGGGTTTTGCCGACGCCGGAGAACACCACGCGGTCGGCGCGCCCGCCTGCGGCCAGTACACGCTCCAGCTCACCGCCGGAGACGATGTCGAAGCCTGCGCCAAGGCGCGCCAGCAGGTTCAGCACGCCCAGGTTGGAGTTGGCCTTGACCGCGAAGCACACCAGGTGCTCGCTGCCTTGCAGGGCGTCGGTGTAGCTGCGGTACTGGGCCTCGATGTGGGCGCGCGAGTACACGTAGGTGGGGGTGCCGAAACGCTCGGCGATGGCCGACAGGCTCACCCCTTCCGCGTGCAGCTGGCCGCCGCGGTAGTTGAATGCGTCCATCGGACTTCCTTATTCCTCGGGCTGCGCTTGTTCCGCGTCGTCCTGCTGCTCGGCCGGGTGCGCGTGCTGGTGCTGGTGGGCGCTTTTCGGGGCTTTGCCGTCCTTGCCGTCTTCGGGCAGGTAGAGCGGGCCTTTCTGGCCGCAGGCCGAAACGAGGCAGGCAACCGCGATCAGGGCGGCGAGGGAGGAAGTCAGGCGTTTCATGAAGTGAAATCCTTGGAAATATGCAGTATTGCGGCCGAGTATACCGAGCGCCCGGCATATTGCCTATGCGAGGGCCGGGCCGCTTGGCGGGGGCTGTGTTGGCAGTGCCGGCCTCATCGCCGGCAAGCCGGCTCCTACAGCAGTTGGGCGATTGGCGCTAGTCTTTGCATTCGACAGCAACCCGCCTTATCGTGCCCGGCTTGCGTGTGTGCAGCCATTTTTCGAGGTCCTAGCAATGAGTTTGAGCGAAGCGCGTTTCCATGACCTGGTCGATGCGACCCAACAGGCGCTGGAAGACCTGTTCGACGAGAGCGGCATGGACCTGGACATGGAGAACTCCGCCGGGGTGCTGACCGTCAAGTTCGAAGGCGGCGCCCAACTGATCTTCAGCCGCCAGGAGCCGCTGCGTCAGCTGTGGCTGGCCGACCGTTCCGGTGGTTTCCACTTCGACTACGACGAAGAAAGCGGCAAGTGGGTGTGTGAGAAGAGCGAAGAGCTGCTGGGCGAGATGCTCGAGCGCATCGTCTGGGAACGTGCCGGCGAAAAGCTGGACTTCGACGAGATCTGAGATGACCACCGCCCCCCGGCCACCGAAGCCGCTGTACAGCAACGTCAGCCCGGCGGTGCCATCACCTTGTATCAGCGTATGTCGGCTGGATGAGCACAAGGTGTGCACCGGCTGCCACCGCCATGTCGAGCATATCCGCGAGTGGCGGGCAGCCGATGACGAACGGCGGCGGCAGATCTGCCGCGAGGCCCTGGCCTTGAAAGCGCGGGCGCAGGCGTAGCCAGGCTGTGGGCTTGAGTATTTACTGCGCTGTGGTAGTGTCAGGTTCTGCGTCGATGGCGCACCAGCATTCGCAAACCCCGCCCTTGGGCGGGGTTTTGCTTTATCTGCCCCAGGAAAACCGCCCCGTTCAAGGAGTCTGACCGGATCATGAGCACCAAGCCTTCCCTCATCCTCACCCGCCTGGATGTCCAGCGTCTCGAGCGCCTGCTCGACAGCCTCGATGAAAGCACCCCAGGTGTGCTCGCCCTGCAGGACGAGCTGGACCGCGCCGAGCAGGTGGTCGGGCATGAAGAGGTGCCGGCAGGTGTGGTGACCATGAATTCGCGGGTGCACTGCCGCGAGATCGCCAGCGGCAAGGATTACCACCTGACCCTGGTGTACCCGAAGGACGCCGGCCCCGAGGGCAATGTGTCGATCCTTGCACCGATCGGCTGCGCGCTGCTGGGGCTGTCGGTAGGTGACCAGATCGACTGGCCGGCGCCAGGTGGCAAGACTCTCAAGCTCGAACTGCTGGCGGTCGAGTACCAGCCTGAAGCCGCTGGCGACTTCGACCTCTGACCCCACCGGGCCATTCGCCCCCCTGTAGGGGGCCGGCTTGCCGGCGATGAGGCCAGCACAGGCGGCATCAAATGTTGCCAGAACGGGCCCTATCGCCGGCAAGCCGGCGCCTACAGGGATCGCGTCGGGGCTTGAAGCTCCTGCTCCAGCCCATCATTCAACGCCTGTTCCAGCTCACGCTTGTAGCGCAGGCACAGGCTGGTTGAACCAGGCTCGTCGCCCAGCAGCTCGGACAGGTCGACGTCGGTGATGTAGCAGCGGTAATTGCCGGCGCTGCGCCGCTGGCGCAGGATTTGCCGGGCGACCACGGTGTACAGCTGGTCGCCATGCTCCAGCTCCGAGTACTCCTGCTGGTCGCAGTACAGCGTGACGTGCACCGTGCCACCGGCACCGCTTTGCACAATCGCCTGCACTTCGTAATAAGGCTGGCTCGGACTCTCCTGTGGCACCGGGCGCGGCTCAAGGCTGCGCGCCTTGCCGATCCCGCTGGGCAGCAACTGCTGGTAGACGATTTCCAACGCCGCCTGCGGCAGGCTGTCCAGCGGCAGATGGGCATCGCGGCGCATCACCGTCGACTGCAGAAAGCGCTGCAACGGCAGCAGCAGGTGCTGCTCGTCCTGCATCGGCAGGCGCTGTTGCCACAGCGCGTTGTGCTCGTCGAGCACATACAGGTCGGCCCAGCCATCAAGCAGGCGGTAGAACACCTGGATGCAACCGGGCTGGCCCTGCTCCAGTACCAGCGGCAGGTCGTGGTCCTGCAGGGCGTTGCCGTCCAAATGCAGCGGGCTGTAGCTGTTGCGCTCCTCGCCCAGGGCTGCCAGCACGGCGTCGTGGTTGTCGTGGGTGGCCAGCGTCACCTGCCCGGCCAGCAGTTCGAGCACGTGGGTGTGCTGGGCCACCTGCAGCAGGTAGCGGTGGCTCAGGCCCTGGTCGAGCAGCAGTTGCGCCGTGTCGAAGATTTCCTCGACCCGTTGGCCGATGGCCTGGGCGCGGTTGTGGCAGTAGCAGCGCACCCGTACCCGTGGGCGGTGGCTGCGCTGGCCCAGGCTGTTGAGGAAGTCGCGCAGGCAACGTACCAGCGCATGCTCGCCGTCGTAGCGCTGCACCAGCACTTCGTTCCAGCTGTTGAGGGTGACCTGGTCGAGGGTCAGTACCAGGTTTTCGCGCACCCCGGCGTAGCTCAGCGAATCGGTGCGCTCGGTGGTCATCAGGATGTTCAGGTCGCGGTGGTGGCGCAGCGGGTCCACCGCCACGTTCACCAGCAGCAGGATTTCGTCGGCCACGCTCGGTTGCAGCAGGCGTACCTCGCTGACCGGTTCCAGCGGCAGCGGGATGGCCTGCTGCAAGCTGCCGAGCAGGTTGAACAGCTCGAAGTCGCTGAGGTCGCTGGCGCCCGGGTGCAGGGCGATGCGCGTGCTGCTGTCGATGACGCCGTTGCGATGGGCCCAGGTCAGCAGTTCGATCAGCTCGCGGCAGCGCTTGAGCGGGCTGAAGTGTTCCCACTCGTGCACCCCCAGGCTGCCGTTGTACAAGCCCCAGAGGAAGGTGCCGGGCTCCTTGCGGTTGGGCGACTGCACCAGGGTCAGGATGTCTTCGGCCATGTCCGGGGCGATGCCGGGGTTGATCACTTCGATCTTGCCGGCGCGGCGCTCGAAGGCCGCGTACAGGCGCCGGCCCAGTACATTGAGGTCGCGCTGGTCGGCGCGGCTGTCGGCGTTCTGGCGCTTGGCGAACTGGGTGAGGAAGCGGTAGCTGTGGTTCAGCTCGGCCACCAGCTCGCGGCGCTCGACCGCCACCTGGCGCACCTTCCACTGGCTGCGGCTGTCCAGCAAGGTCAGTTGGCGCTCGTCCCAGCCCCATTCTGCGGCCAGGCGCGCCAGCAGGCGGCGCTGCCAGCCATCGCTGCGGGCCCGGCCCAGGCCGCTGAGCTTCTTGTTCACCTTCAGGTACAGGCTGCGCCGCACCAGCTCCAGGCGGGCGTGCTCGCCGCGCTGTTGCAGGTACTGCTCGATGCGCCGGTAGACCATCACGTAGGGGTCCAGCTCGTCCAGGTCCAGGCGGTTGGCGAACACCGCCTGCTTGTAGGCCAGGCTCAGGCAGCGCACGTCGGGGTGCTCGCTGGCGTAGACCTCGGTCAGCAGCAGCTTGAGCAGCGACTTGTAGGGCGAGTCGAGGCCCTTGAACAGCTGCCACAGCCCGGCGCCGACGTATTCCCCCGGCGGTATGTGCGCCAGGTGGCCGAGGTCAAGGTCGTCGCGTGCACGGATGAAGCGCTTGGACAGCAGGGTCTGGGTGTAGGCGCGGTAGTTGTGCTCCTGGTACACCGGCACCAGCCACCATAGCGGCGTGCGCCCGGCCAGCCACAGTGCGGTGCGGTAGAACTCGTCCAGCAGCAGGTAGTGCTGGGTGGTGCCGCAGTCGTCGGAGCTGAGCTGGCTGTCGCGTTCGCCCTGCACGAAGCCTTGCGGTTCGATCAGGAAGAAGTGCGCCTCGGCGCCCAGGCTGGCCGCCCAGGTTTCCAGCAGCTGGCATTTGCGCCGCAGCTCTGCCAGCGCCTGCTCGCCGAGGTCTGGCGCGTGGCATACCCACAGGTCCATGTCGCTTTGTTCGGCCTGGGCCAGGGTGCCCAGGCTGCCCATCAGGAACAGGCCGTGGATCGGCTGCGGCAGGTTGCCCAGGCGCGGTTTGTGGGTGAACGAGCGGGCCAGGCGCTGGGCTTCGGCCAGCAGGTCGGCGCCCGGTTCGAAGCCCGACACACCGGCCGGCGTGCTGCCGGACACATAGCCTGGCAGCAGCGGGTGGTTGACGTGAAACAGCAGCGGCAACAGCGTCAGTACCTGTTGCTGGCGGCTGGACAGCCCCTCCATCGCCCGCGCCAGCCGCCCCTGGTTGAGCTTGAGAAAGCGCGTGCGCAGGCGCGACAGCTCCTTGCGGTCGATACCCTGGTCGATATCGGGGCGGATTTCGTGGGGGTGGTTCATGGGGCACTCAGGCAGGCCGGTAAGCAACCGCGAGTTTAGCCTGAGTGCGCAGGTCGGATAAGTGGGTAGTGGTTTTTTGGCGTCATTTAGTCAACGCCCGTCGCCCACAAGGTGATTTCAGGCAGGCTGTGGCGACTTGAGGACGTTCAACAGCAGTTGCACGCTTTCAACCGCGTCATGACCCAGGCTGGTCAGGTAGCCGCCATCGGGTTGGTTGGTCAGTTGCTTGTCGTGCAGGCGCTTGGCCGCGGCGACCAGCGCGGGGGAGGCGTTGGCGTGAATCTTGATGCCTTCCTGGCTGCTGTCCAGGTTGAACAGGGCAAGGACTTCCAGTTCGGCGATCAGCTCGGGGGTGAAGGACATGGTACGACTCCTGACTTCCAGACAAGGATGGAAGTCAGGAGTGTAGTCACGCTTATTCGATATCGCCTTGATCCGCCTCAGGTGGCAGCTCCGGCAGGGCGCGCAGGGCGGTTTCGTACCATTCGGTGTCGAACGCGCGGTCCTCGTCCAGCATGGCGTCGATCTCGATGGCCAGCACGTGGGCCATGAGGTTGAGGATGTCCTCGCGCTCGTAGCCGACCAGGGTCAGCTTGTTCAGCGTGGCCTTGGCCGCTGGCGGCTCGCCGCTCTCGATCTGGTTTTCGATGGCCTGGGTGAGGGTGGCCTCGGCGAAATCTTCGTCGTCATTTTCGATATCGGTGGGCTCGCTCATCGCGCTACTCCTGTGGTGAGGCGCACAGTGTGCCATGCCCGTGGCGGCAATGCCCGGTCATCGACGCCGGGCATGACGCTGGCCAAGGGTAGGGAAGGGGGCTATAAAAGCCGGGCCATCCCCACACGGCCTGGAGGCTGTTCAATGCTCAAGCTTCATGGATTTGCGGTCAGCAACTACTACAACATGGTCAAGCTGGCCCTGCTGGAAAAAGGCCTGCCGTTCGAGGAGGTGCTGTTCTTCGGTGGCGCATCTGCCCAGGCGCTGGCGGTCAGCCCCAGGGGCAAGGTGCCGGTGCTGGAGACCGAGCACGGTTTTCTCAGCGAGACCGGGGTGATCCTCGACTACATCGAACAGACCCAGCCGGGCAAGGCGCTGCTGCCAGCGGACCCTTTCCGCCAGGCCAAGGTGCGTGAGCTGCTCAAGGAGATCGAGCTTTACATCGAGTTGCCGGCACGTACCTGCTATGCCGAGGCATTCTTTGGTGCTGCGGTCGAGCCGCTGATCAAGGAGCGTGCCCGGGCTGACCTGCTGGCGGGTTTTGCCACCCTCAAGCGCAACGGTAAGTTCGCACCCTATGTGGCGGGTGAGCAGATGACCATCGCCGACCTGATGTTCGGTTTCTCGGTGGACCTGGCCTGTCTGGTGGGCAAGAAGGTGCTGAACATCGACTTCCTGGCGGACTTCCCGCAGGCGGCCGAGTTGCTCAAGAAGCTGGGTGAGAACCCGCACATGGCGCGGATCGTGGCAGACAAGGACGCGGCGATGCCGGCGTTCATGGACATGATCAAGAGCGGCAAGCGCTGAGGCCGAAAACCATCGCGGGGCAAGCCCTCTCCCACGCACTGTAGGAGCCGGCTTGCCGGCGATGGGCTGCAAAGCAGCCCCTATACGGCTTAGCGCGAAGCCAGCAGCGCCTTGCCGCGAACCGCGGCAGCCCGCACCTGCGCAGGTGCAGTACCACCGATGTGGTTACGGGCATTCACCGAGCCTTCCAGGGTCAGCACGGCAAACACGTCCTGCTCGATCTGGTCGCTGAACTGGCGCAGTTCGTCCAGGCTCATCTCGGCCAGGTCCTTGCCGGTGTCGACGCCGTACTTCACGGCGTGGCCGACGATCTCGTGGCAGTCACGGAACGGCAGGCCACGGCGCACCAGGTAGTCGGCAAGGTCGGTGGCGGTGGAGAAGCCGCGCAGGGCCGCTTCGCGCATGATGGCGTGCTTGGGCTTGATCGCCGGGATCATGTCGGCAAAGGCGCGCAGCGAGTCGCGCAGGGTGTCGGCGGCGTCGAACAGCGGCTCCTTGTCTTCCTGGTTGTCCTTGTTGTAGGCCAGCGGCTGGCCTTTCATCAGGGTCAGCAGGCCGGTCAGGGCGCCGAACACGCGGCCGCTCTTGCCGCGCACCAGCTCCGGTACGTCCGGGTTCTTCTTCTGCGGCATGATCGAGCTGCCGGTGCAGAAGCGGTCTGGCAGGTCGATGAACTGGAACTGCGCGCTGGTCCACAGCACCAGCTCTTCGGAGAAGCGCGACAGGTGCATCATGGCGATGCTGGCGGCGGCGCAGAATTCGATGGCGAAGTCACGGTCCGAAACGCCGTCCAGCGAGTTGCCGCCCACGGCCTCGAAGCCCAGCAGCTTGCAGGTGAGCTCGCGGTCGATCGGGTAGGTGGTGCCGGCCAGCGCGGCGCTGCCCAGGGGCATGCGGTTGGCACGCTTGCGGCAGTCGACCAGGCGCTCGTAGTCGCGGCTGAGCATTTCGAACCAGGCCAGCAGGTGGTGGCCGAAGGTGACCGGCTGGGCGGTCTGCAGGTGGGTGAAGCCGGGCATGATGGTGTCGGCTTCACGCTCGGCCTGCTCCAGCAGGCCCTGCTGCAGGCGGGTGATTTCGGCCAGAATCAGGTCGATTTCGTCGCGCAGCCACAGGCGGATGTCGGTGGCCACCTGGTCGTTGCGGCTGCGGCCGGTGTGCAGCTTCTTGCCGGTGATGCCGATGCGGTCGGTGAGGCGCGCCTCGATGTTCATGTGCACGTCTTCGAGGTCGACGCGCCAGTCGAAGGTGCCGGCCTCGATTTCGCCCTGGATGGTGTTCAGGCCATCGATGATGGTGTCGCGCTCGGCGTCGCTGAGTACGCCGACCTGCGCCAGCATGGTGGCGTGGGCGATCGAACCCATGATGTCGTGGCGGTACAGGCGCTTGTCGAAGTCGACCGAGGCGGTGAAGCGGGCGACGAAGGCGTCGACGGGCTCACTGAAGCGGCCGCCCCAGGACTGATTGGTCTTGTCGGTGCTCATGGATTCACTCATGGAAGTCGTGAACGGATAAAAGTGGCGCCGATCATAGCAGGGTTGGGCCCGCCGCCGCAGGGCGCCGGTCGCCAGAATCGTGCGGTAACAAGGGCGCAAGGCTTATTCAACGATTGAACGGCAGTGTTCCACGGACCGTCTACAGTTGGACAAAGGACTGGCGGTGAATCTGCCAGGCCAGTGAATCTTTGGCCTTCGCATCGGTCTGTAGCGTGACCGCGTTACGGTCACACCACACCTGTCTACGCTATACCCGTGCGAGACTCACTCAGGAATCCAGCGCAATTATGAATGTCCTGATCGTTGATGACGAACCCCAAGCCCGCGAACGCCTGAGCCGGATGCTCGGCGAGCTGGAGGGCTACACCGTGATGGAGCCCAGCGCCACCAACGGCGAAGAAGCCCTGGCGCTGATCGAAAGCCTCAAGCCCGACGTGGTGCTGCTGGACATCGGCATGCCGGGGCTCGATGGCCTGCAGGTCGCTGCCCGGTTGTGCGAGCGCGAGGCGCCACCGGCGGTGGTGTTTTGCACCGGTGATGATGAATACGGCAGCCAGGCCTTTCGCGACAGCACCCTGAGCCATGTCGACAAGCCCATCCAGCCCCAGGCCCTGCGCGATGCCCTGCGCCGCGCCGAAAAACCCAACCGCACCCAGCTGGCGGCCTTGACCCGGCCGGCCGGCGACACTGGCGGTGGCCCGCGCAGCCATATCAGCGCCCGTACCCGCAAGGGCATCGAGCTGATCCCCCTGCCGCAGGTGATCTACTTCATCGCCGACCACAAGTACGTGACCCTGCGCCACGAGGCCGGCGAGGTGCTGCTGGACGAGCCGCTCAAGGCGCTGGAAGACGAGTTCGGCGAGCGCTTCGTGCGCATCCACCGCAACGCCCTGGTCGCCCGCGAACGCATCGAGCGCCTGCAGCGCACTCCACTTGGGCACTTCCAGCTATATCTGAAAGGGTTGGATGGCGATGCCCTGACCGTCAGCCGCCGCCACGTGGCCGGTGTGCGCAAGATGATGCAGACGCTCTGAGAACATTCGGTTTACCGGGGCACCCGTGGCAGCGGGCTTGCCCCGCGATTGACCCACATCTGCTTGCCTGCCCGGCGATGCTGTTATGATCGACAGCATTTCTCTGCCTCGGGGCGTTTCATGTCCACTCGCGAAATCCGCATTGCCACCCGTAAAAGTGCCTTGGCCCTGTGGCAGGCCGAGTATGTCAAAGCCCGCCTGGAGCAGGCCCACCCAGGCCTTTTGGTAACGCTTGTGCCCATGGTCAGCCGCGGCGACAAGCTGCTCGACGCCCCGCTGGCGAAGATCGGTGGCAAGGGGTTGTTCGTCAAAGAGCTGGAAACCGCCCTGCTCGACAACGAAGCCGACATTGCCGTGCACTCGATGAAAGACGTGCCCATGGACTTCCCCGAAGGCCTGGGCCTGTATTGCATCTGCGAGCGCGAAGACCCGCGCGACGCCTTCGTTTCCAACACCTTTGAAAGCCTTGAAGCGCTGCCGGCCGGCAGCGTGGTCGGTACCTCCAGCCTGCGCCGCCAGGCACAATTGCTGGCGCGCCGCCCGGACCTGAAAATCCAGTTCCTGCGCGGCAACGTCAACACCCGCCTGGCCAAGCTCGATGCCGGTGAGTACGACGCCATCATCCTTGCCGCCGCCGGCCTGATTCGCCTGGGCTTCGAAAACCGCATCACCTCGAGCATCAGCGTCGACGACAGCCTGCCGGCGGGCGGGCAGGGCGCGGTGGGCATCGAATGCCGCAGCGCCGACAGCGAAATCCACGCGTTGCTGGCGCCGCTGCACCATGCCGATACCGCCGACCGCGTTGTCGCCGAGCGCGCCCTGAACAAACGCCTGAACGGCGGCTGCCAGGTGCCGATTGCCTGCTACGCGGTGCTCGAAGGGCAGCAGCTGTGGCTGCGCGGCCTGGTCGGCCAGCCTTCCGGCGGCACCCTGCTGGTGGCCGATGCGCGTGCTTTGCGCGGTGACGCCGAGGCCCTCGGCGTGCAGGTGGCCGAGGCGCTGCTGGCCCAGGGCGCCGAGGCGATCCTGAAGGAAGTCTATGGCGAGGCCGGCCACCCGTGAGCCCCTGGCGCCTGCTGCTGACCCGCCCTGAAGAGGACTGTGCGGCACTGGCGCAGACCTTGGCCGAGGCCGGCATCGCCAGCGCGAGCCTGCCGTTGCTGGCCATCGAGCCTCTGCAGCCGGGCCCGACGCAGCAGCAGGTGGCGCAGGTCGCTCAGGCCCAGGCCATCATCGTGGTCAGCAAGCCGGCGGCGCGTTTGTTGCTGAAAGAGCTCGACCAGGCCGGTATCCAAGCCCCGCCTTCGGGCTGGTTCAGCGTCGGTGAGGCGACTGCCAGCATCTTGCAGGCGCGCGGTCTGGCGGTGAGCTTCCCGGCCTCGGGCGATGACAGCGAAGCACTGCTCGGCCTGCCGGCCCTGCGCGAGGCTTTGGCCGGCGTGGCACCACGGGTGCTGATCGCCCGTGGCGAGGGAGGTCGCGAACTGCTGGCCGAGCGTCTTGCAGAGCAAGGTGCTAGTGTCGAATATCTGGAACTGTATCGTCGCTGCCTGCCGGAGTACCCGGCGGGCACCCTGGCGCGCCGGGTCGATGGGGAACGCCTCAACGGCCTGGTGGTCAGCAGTGGGCAAGGTCTTGCACACTTGCAGCAAATTGCGGGTACGGACTGGCCGCGGCTTTCACGCCTGACGCTGTTCGTGCCCAGCCCGCGGGTTGCCGAACAGGCCCGCGCGCTGGGCGCCCGCCAGATTGTGGATTGCCGTGGCGCCAGTGCCGCGGCCTTGCTGGCAGCCGTGCAGCGAACCGCTGCGCCTGCCCCCCAAGGCACCACGCCCTAGCGCGATGGGCCACCATGCAAAGGATGGATACGTGAGCGAAACTGTCTTGCCCCACACCGAACAGCCCGCGGCGCCCGAGGCGCCGGAACCCTCCACCGCCACCCCTGCCCGCCGTTCCGGCACGGGCCTGGCGCTGCTGGCCCTGCTGGTCGGCGCCGCCGGCGTCGCGGTGGGTGGCTGGGGCGTCTGGCAAGTACGCCAGTTGCAGGGCAGCGAGCAGGGCCAAGGCGAGCACCTGCAAGCCCTCAACCAGCGCGCCGATGCCCTGCAGCAGCGCGAGCAGCAGCTCACCACGCAACTGGCCAGCCTGCCGCCGGCCAGCGAGCTGGAAGACCGCCGGCGCCTGGTGGCGCAGTTGCAGGGCGATCAGCAGCGCCTCAGCCAGCGCCTCGAGACCGTGCTCGGCGAAAGCCGCAAGGAGTGGCGCCTGGCCGAGGCCGAACACCTGCTGCGCCTGGCCACCCTGCGCCTGTCGGCGCTGCAGGACATCGCCAGCGCCAAGGCCCTGGTCGAAGGCGCCGACGAGATCCTGCGCGAGCAGAGCGACCCAGGCGCCTTTGCCGCCCGCGAGCAATTGGCGCGCAGCATGGCCACCCTTGCCAGCACCCAGCAGCCTGACCGTACCGGCCTTTTCCTCAAGCTCGCCGCCCAGCGTGAGCTGGTGCAGCAGCTCAGCGCCCAGTCGCCGGAGTTCGACAGCAACGCCGACGCCCTGGGCGCGCTGACCGCGGATGGCGACGGCGCCAGCCGCTGGTCGCAATGGTGGGCCGAGATCTCCAAGTACTTCCAGATCGAATTCAACGCCGACGACAACGTGCGCCCGTTGCTTTCGGGGCAGTCGCTCAATCAGCTGCGCCTGGCCCTGAGCCTGACCATCGAGCAGGCCCAGTGGGCCGCGCTCAACGGTGAGGCCAAGGTCTACAACCAGGCCCTGGACGATGCCCGTAGCGTGTTGCTGGCCAACTTCAACGCCGACAACCCGCAAAGCAAGGCGATGCTCGCCAGCCTCAACGAATTGGCCGCGCAGCCGGTGTCGGTGGTCACCCCTGACCTCAGCGAGAGCCTGGCCGCGGTGCAGGCGTATATCCAGCGCCGCCACCTGCCGGCCGAAGCCGAGGGGGCCAAGCCATGAAGCGCGTCTACCTGCTGGCGGTGCTGGCGATCGTGATCGCCGCGGCACTGGGCATCGCCATCGCCAAGCACAGCGGCTACGTGCTGGTTGCCTACGGCAGCTTCCGCTACCAGTCGGGGCTGTGGGCGGCGTTGGGGGCGCTGGTCGGTTTAGTGCTGCTGCTGTTGCTGCTGCGTTATGTACTGGGCCTGGTGTTGACCTCCAGCGGCGTGGTCAACCCCTGGTCGCGGCGCAACCGCAGCCGGCGCACGCGCATTGCCGTCGAGCAGGGCCAGTTGGACCTCGCCGAAGGCCGCTGGGCCAGCGCCCAGCGCCACCTGCAGCGGGCTGCCGAGTCTGACCGCCAGCCGCTGCTGTACTACCTCGGCGCCGCCCGCGCGGCCAACGAACTGGGCCGTGTGGAAGACCGCGACAACCTGCTGGAGCGCGCCCTGGAGCGCCAGCCCCAGGCCGAGCTGGCGGTGGCCCTGACCCATGCGCAGTTGCAGATGGACCGCGGCGAAACCGAAGGTGCACTCGAGGCCCTGCAGGCCATGCAGGAGCGCCACCCGAACAACGCCCAGGTACTGCGCCTGTTGCAGCGCCTGCACATGGACCGCGGCGATTGGCCGGCGCTGATCCGCCTGCTGCCCGACCTGCGCAAGCACAAGGTGCTGCCGGGCAACGAGCTTGCTGCCCTCGAGCAGCGTGCCTGGGGCCAGAACCTCGGCCTTGCAGCTACCCGTGGTGAAGACCAGCAGGCCGCCCGCCAGGCGCTGGAACGTGCCTGGCAACAGCTCACCGCAGCCCAGCGCCAGGAGCCGCAACTGGTGCTGGCCTATGCCGAGCAGCTGCGCCAGGTGGGCGCCCAGGGTGAGGCTGAACAGGCACTGCGCACCGCGCTCAAGCGTGGCTACGAAAGCCACCTGGCCCGGCTGTACGGCCTGGTGCGCGGTGACGACCCGGCGCGTCAGCTGCAAACTGCCGAAGGTTGGCTCAAAGACCACCCGCAGGACCCGAGCCTGCTGCTCACCCTGGGCCGCCTGAGCCTGCAGAATCGCCTGTGGGGCAAGGCCCGCGACTACTTCGAAAGCAGCCTGCGCATGGAACGCAACCCCGAGGCTTGCGCCGAACTGGCTCGCCTGCTGGCCAGCATGGGCGAAACCGAGCGCAGCAACCAGCTGTTCCAGGAAGGCCTGGGGCTGCTCGACGAGCGCCTGCTGGCCTTGCCGCTGCCGGAAGGTGTGCGCGCTTGAGCCTGCGCTGGCCCGCGGCGAAGCGCGGGCCAGCGGCCTCCCTGGCGGATGCTGAAACGTCCTTCGCCGCCATCAGAATATTCCCACCTCGATTAGCTTCGATTCGCTGCTGAACAGCGACGAATCCGCCCTGTAGCGCCTTGATACAAAGCGCGCGTTTCCTCTACCGTTCAGAACCTTTTCCTTACTTGCGGACACCCCATGTCGCCGGCCCGCCTGCGCAGCTTTTTCTTCCCCGCCCTGCTGGCCTCATTGGCCGTGCTGGTTGCATCGTTCGGCCTGGAGCCTGTGGTGGGCTTGCAGCCGTGCGCCTTGTGTCTGAGCCAACGGCTGATGCTCGGCCTTTACGCGCTGGTGTGCCTGCTGGCATTGCTGCAACGGCCGGGTGAGCGTGGTCGGCGTGGCTACCTGTGGCTGGCGCTGGCATGCGCATCGGCGGGGGCGCTGCTGGCCGCACGGCATGTGTGGCTGCAGGGCGGGCCGCTGCCGCCGCCAGGCTGCCCGCTGCCACTGCTGGAGCAGCCGTTGGCCGATGTGCTGATCGGTTTGCTGTGGGGCAGCGCCGACTGCGTGTCGATCAGCTGGAGCTTTCTCGACCTGACCTTGCCCGAATGGAGCCTGCTGGCTTTCGTGCTTCTGGCCCTGCCACCCTTGACGGCGCTGCTGGCGTATCGTTTCCGCCAACTGGCCGCCGTTTGACCCAGGGCAATGCGCAAGGCATTGCACGACCAGCGGTTTGTAGGAAAGGGATTAAACGCTTGTATGAACTTAGTACGCTGCGTACCTTGATGGGCAGGACGCTCGGGAATAATCTCCCAGCACGCATACCGAAAACACACCTGTTCGATGCCGTCCTGCTGACGTCACTTTTGTGCCACGGCTTGTGCCACGAAGTGCAGCGGCATCTATCCAGAAGGGAAGAGATCGCCATGCTCGATAGTTGCCAGAACGCCCAGGAACGCTGGGGCGGTGTTCACAAGCTGATCGACCGTTGGCTGGAGGAGCGCGAGGAGCTGGTGCAAGCCTTCCGCGCGCTGCGCGATGCCAAGCCGGCGTTCGCCGACAAGGACAAGAACCGCGATTTCTGCGCGGTGCTGGTCGATTACGTATCGGCCTGGCACTTCGAGGTCAGTGAGCAACTGGTGACCGAGGCCAAGGCTTTCGGTGACGAGAAAGCCCTGAAACTGGCCGAAGAAATCAACCCGCGGATCAACGACATCACCCAGATTGCGCTGGCGTTCAACGACCACTGCGAGAAAGGCGAGTGCACCGACACCGAGCGCTTCGCCGATAAGCTCGGCAAGCTCGGCGGCTTGCTGCACGAGCGCTTCGAGCTGGAAGACTGCCTGATCGAGGTGCTGCACAACGCGCACAAGGAAGAGGGCGCGGTGCCGGCCTGATTCAGTCGGCCACCGCCAGCAGCTCGATTTCGAATACCAGGGGGGTGTAGGGCGCGATCAGGTCGCCCGCGCCTTCCGCGCCATAAGCCTGCGCCGAAGGGATCACCAGGCGCCATTTCGCCCCCGCCTTCATGTTCGGCAACGCCACTCGCCAGCCCTCGATCACCGAGTCCAGCTTGAACCATTGCGGTTGCTGGTTCTGGTCGAACACCGTGCCGTCCGGCAGCCTCCCCACATAACGCACCTGCACGCTGCCGCTGGTTTTTGGCTGGGCGCCGGTGCCGCCGGCCAGCTCGCTGTAGAGGATGCCTTCGGGCAGTTCGTGCACGCCGGCGCGGGCGCGTTCGGTGGCCATGAAGCGTTTTTCGGCGGCTGTCAGCTTGTCCACTTCGGCCTGCTCGGCAGCGCTGCTTGCCTGTTCATCGTGCTGTTGCAAGATGGCCTGCATGCGTGACTTTTCGATGCGCGGCGGCTGGCCCTGGTAAGCCTGGCGCAAGCCTTCGACCAGTTGCTCCAGTTGCAGGCCGGGCACTTCCTGGCGCAGCCGATCACCCAGGCTGGAACCGATGCTGTAGGCCAAATCGTCGCTGTTGGCGGGGGCGTTTTGCGCTGCGGCCAGTGACAGTGGCGCCACCAGGCACAGGCCGAGAATCAGGTAACGGGGCATGCTCGACTCCTGCGGCAATGAGGGCGAAGTATGCCAGCGTTGTTGGCGGCTGATGCGTAAATATCAGCAATACATTAATCGGCAACTACACTTGTTTTCTGCTGCAAGACAACAACTTTGCCCAGGCATGCAACGCGGCGCTACTGATACTGTCAACATGCCCTAGCGGCGGTAGCAGCAGAAGCATAGTATGAGCCGCACTCTCGTCAGCCAGGAGGTAAACCATGTCGGCCAAAAAGAAGCCAGTAAGTACGCCGTTGCACCTGCTCCAGCAACTTTCGGGCAGCCTGCTCGAACATTTGGAAGATGCCTGCTCTCAAGCGCTGGCGGATGCCGAGAAACTGTTGGCCAAGTTGGAAAAACAACGTGGCAAGGCGCAGGAAAAACTGCACAACGCCCGCCTGAAGTTGCAAGACGCCGCCAAGGCCGGCAAAGCCAAGGCCCAGGGCAAGGCGCAAAAAGCCGCAGGCGAACTTGAGTCCTTGCTCGATTCGCTCAAAGAGCGCCAGACGCAAACCCGCACCTATATTCAGCAACTCAAGCGCGACGCCCAGGAAAGCCTGAAACTGGCCCAGGGTGTTGGCAAGGTGCGTGAAGCCGCCGCCAAGGCACTGGACACCCGCGCCGCTGCCCCGAAAGCCGCCGCCAAGCCAGCCGCCAAAGTCCCCGCCAGACCTGCTGCCAAAGCCGCCGCCAAGCCTGCGGCCGCCAAGCCCGCTGCGAAACCCGCTGCTGCCAAAGCCCCGGCCAAGACCGCCGCTGCCAAACCTGCCGCCAAGCCAGCAGCCAAACCGGTAGCAACTAAAGCGCCAGCCAAGCCTGCTGCAAAAACCGCTGCCGCCAAGGCCCCGGCCAAGCCTGCAGCCAAACCTGTTGCCGCCAAGGCTCCGGCCAAGCCTGCTGCTAAACCTGTTGCTGCCAAAGCCCCGGCCAAGCCCGCCGCGAAACCGGCCGCCAAGCCCGCAGCTACCGCTGCAGCAAAACCCGCCGCAGCCAAGCCCGCCGCCAAACCGGTAGCGGCCAAAGCCCCAGCCAAACCGGCAGTTGCCAAGCCAGCCGCCAAGCCAGCAGCGGCAAAGCCAGTCGCGGCTAAACCCGCAGCGGCCAAGCCAGCAGCAAAACCTGCTGCCAAACCCGCGGCCGCCAAGCCTGCCGCCAGCAAGCCCGCCGCACCGGCCACCAGCGCCGCAGCAGCACCGGCTGCCAGCCCGGCTACCCCGGCAGCACCTGCCAGCACCACCTCGGCTCAGGCGCCGTCTTCGGCCTCCTGAAGCTGTCGGGCCGCGGCGCGCAGATGATCCAGCGCGTCGTGTGCCTGGGCCCGGTCCGGCGCCAGCCGGGCCAGCCAGTCTTCGTCGTCGCCCGCCCCGGCGGGCCACGCACTCGCCAGTGTTTCCAGGCGCTCCAGCAAGGTGCGCTCAGCCTGTAACTCCAAGCCTTTCACCTGTTCACGCAGCACCGCCAGTTGCGGGTCGGCCAAGGCGTGCTCGCGCCACTGCCGGCGCAGTGCACGCAGCGGCGTTATCACGTCCCGCTGCCAGGGCTCGGCAAGCTCGCGCAGGGCGGCTATGCGCTGCCCTTGCGGGGCTACTCCGCGGGTTTGCAGCCAGGTGCCGCAGAGCAACAGGCAAACATCGCCGCCTGTACCCTGCAGGGCCAGGCAGGCGGCTTCTACACCTGGCCGCGCGTACAGGGCCAGGGCATGGTTCCACAGGTCGGTGTGCATGGTTTCGCTCGCGCCAGTGATCGGGGAAGCTGGTAGACTCCGCGACCATCATGATCAGACTATCCAACCTCACTTTACAGCGTGGTCCGCAGCGCCTGCTAGAAGGCGCCGAGATGACCCTGCACACCGGTCACAAGGCCGGCCTGATCGGCGCCAACGGCGCCGGCAAATCCAGCCTGTTCGCGCTGCTGCGCGGCGAGCTGTCACCCGATGGCGGCGACTGCCTGCTGCCCGGTGACTGGCGCATCGCCCACATGCGCCAGGAGGTCGATACCCTCGAGCGCATCGCCGTGGACTACGTGCTCGATGGCGATGCCCGCCTGCGCAAGGTGCAGGCCGAGCTTGCCGCCGCCGAGCAGGCCCACGACGGCACCGCCCTGGCGCGCCTGCACAGCGAGCTGGACAGCGCCGACGGCTATACCGCCGATGCCCGCGCACGCAAGCTGCTGGCTGGCCTTGGTTTCAGCAACGAGCAGATGGACCGCCGCGTCGGCGACTTCTCCGGTGGCTGGCGGATGCGCCTGAACCTGGCTCAGGCGCTGATGTGCCCGTCCGACCTGCTGCTGCTCGACGAGCCCACCAACCACCTGGACCTCGACGCCATCCTGTGGCTGGAAGACTGGCTCAAGGGCTACCCAGGCACGCTGCTGCTGATCTCCCACGACCGCGACTTCCTCGACGCGGTGGTCGACCATGTGCTGCATGTCGAGCAACGCAAGCTCAACCTCTACAAGGGTGGCTACACGGCCTTCGAGCGCACCCGCGCCGAGCGCCTGGCGCAGCAGCAGCAGGCCTACGAGAAGCAGCAGGCGCAGCGCGCCCACATGGAAAAGTACATCGCCCGCTTCAAGGCCCAGGCCACCAAGGCACGCCAGGCGCAGAGCCGGATCAAGGCCCTGGAGCGCATGGAAGAGCTGTCGGCGGCGCACGTGGATTCGCCGTTCGACTTCGTCTTCCGTGAATCGCAGAAAATCTCCAGCCCGCTGCTGAGCCTGTCCGAAGGCCGCCTGGGCTACGGCGACAAGGCCATCCTCGACAAGGTCAAGCTGCAGCTGGTGCCCGGTGCGCGCATCGGTTTGCTGGGCCCCAACGGCGCCGGCAAGTCGACCCTGATCAAGAACCTGGCCGGTGAGTTGGAGCCGCTGTCCGGCCGCCTGGTGCGTGGCGAGAACCTGGCCGTGGGCTACTTCGCCCAGCACCAGCTCGACTCGCTGGACGACAAGGCCAGCCCGCTCTTGCACCTGCAACGCATCGCCCCTACCGAGCGCGAGCAGACGCTGCGCGACTTCCTCGGCGGCTTCGACTTCCACGGTGACCGTGTCGACGAGCCGGTGGTGAATTTCTCCGGTGGCGAAAAGGCCCGCCTGGCCCTGGCACTGATTGCCTGGGAACGGCCGAACCTGCTGCTGCTGGACGAACCGACCAACCACCTCGACCTCGAGATGCGCCTGGCCCTGACCATGGCACTGCAGGAGTTCGCCGGTGCCGTGGTGGTGGTGTCCCACGACCGTCACCTGCTCAAGAGCACCACTGACGAGTTCCTGCTGGTGGCCGACGGCAAGGTCGATGTTTTCGATGGCGACCTCGACGACTACAGCCGCTGGCTGGTCGAGTACCGCCAGCGCAGCGCCCCGGCCAGCAACGCGCCGGTCAACCCGGACAAGACCGACAAGAAGGCCCAGCGCCAGGCTGCCGCCGCGCTGCGCCAGCAACTGGCCCCGCACAAGAAGGCTGCCGACAAGCTTGAGGCCGAGCTGAACCAGTTGCACAAAGAGCTGGCCGAGGTCGAAGCGGCGCTGGGTGACAGTGGCGTCTACGAGGCGGCGCGCAAGGACGAGCTGCGCGACCTGCTGGCCCGCCAGACCAAGCTCAAACAGCGCGAAGGCGAGCTGGAAGAGGCCTGGATGGAAGCCCTGGAAACCCTCGAAAGCATGCAGGCCGAGCTTGAGGCGCTGTCCTGATGGAAGAGCTGCGCTCGCTGCTGCCGGGGCAATGGATGGACACCTTCTGGCTGGGCTTGCAGATCGTACTCATCCTGATGATCGCCTTCGTGCTGCAGCGCATGGTCGGCCGCGGCCTGAAAAGCCTGGGCGAGCGCTACCCGCTGCCCCACGAGTTGCTGGTACCGGTGCGCGGTGCTTTGCGCTGGTTGATCATGGGCAGTGCACTACTGTTCGTGCTGGAGCGCCTCGGGGTATCAGCCACGGTGCTGTGGACCGCGCTGTCGGGCTTCGTTGCCGTAGCGGCGGTTGCGTTCTTCGCCATCTGGAGCGTGCTCTCCAACCTTCTGTGCGCGGTGCTGATCTTCACCGTCGGGCCGTTTCGCATCGGCGATGTGGTGGAGCTGGTCGACACCCTCGACAAGCCGGGGGTGAAGGGCCGGGTGATCGCCATCAACCTGCTGTACACCACGCTGATGGAAACGCCGGAGGCTGGTGGGGCGTTGGTGCAGGTGCCGAACAGCCAGTTCTTCCAGAAGGCGGTGCGGCGTTGGCGTGGGGCTGAGGCCAGTGTTGCGTTGCAGGAGCCGGTGGCGCACGACTGACCGCTGCGGCAGTTGCAATCGCGGGGCAAGCCCGCTCCCACGATGATGTGGGAGCGGGCTTGCCCCGCGATCGTTTTGCAGCGCGCAAAATACCGCTGGTTATTTTTTCGCCAAAACCTTAGCTTAACGTTTTGCAACATTTGTTCGAGCGAGGTGTGTGATGTCGATGGAAACCTGGTTGGCCTTCTTTGCCGCGTGCTGGGTGATCAGCCTGTCGCCGGGCGCGGGGGCCATTGCCTCGATGTCCAGCGGTTTGCAATACGGTTTTTGGCGTGGTTACTGGAACGCCCTGGGCCTGCAACTGGGCCTGATCGTGCAGATCGCCATCATCGCCGCCGGCGTTGGCGCCATCCTCGCAGCCTCGGCCACCGCCTTCCAGGTCATCAAGTGGTTCGGTGTTGCCTACCTCGTGTACCTCGCCTACCGCCAGTGGCGTGCGCTGCCCATGGACATGAGTGAGGAGTCGGCGGTGCGGCCGATCGGCAAACCATTGAGCCTGGTGTTCCGCGGCTTTCTGGTCAACGTCAGCAACCCCAAGGCGCTGGTGTTCATGCTCGCGGTGCTGCCGCAGTTCATCAACCCGCACCAGCCGCTGCTGGCGCAGTACGTGGCGATCACCGTGACCATGATCAGCGTCGACATGCTGGTGATGGCCGGTTACACCGGGCTTGCCTCCAAGGTGCTGCGCCTGCTGCGCACACCCAAGCAGCAGAAGCGCCTGAACCGCACCTTCGCCGGGCTGTTCATCGGCGCGGCGACCTTCCTCGCCACCCTGCGCCGCGCGCCGCTCTGATTCCAGGTTCAAAACCCATCGCGGGGCAAGCCCGCTCCCACGCTGTCTTATGGCAGGCCGTGGGAGCGGGCTTGCCCCGCGATGCTTTCTGCGCACCACAACCTAAACTTCAGGGGGCCCGGCTGGAGTCTTACTCGCCAGGGCGCGGTCTAGGCTTTGTACGAAAAGTGCCTGCGCGACGATCATGCTGCGTTGAAAACAGGCTCGGAATGCTCATTTGCAACCAGCAAACTCCGCTTCCTCGCCTGTTTTCGCCTTGCCTGATCGCCGCTCGGCTACTTTTCGTACAAAGCCTACATCGAGGCAGGTGACCACGATCACCGCTGATGCTCGCAACCAACGCCGGGTCGGCGTCGTGGACGGCCTGCCCGGCATTCAGGAGGAACCATGGAAGCGCCGATTCATCCCTTCGCCGAACTGTTCAAGCAACTGGGCCTGCCGGACGATGCGGTCAGCATCGACCAGTTCATCGCCAGCCACTCACCGCTGAAGAACGAGATCAAGCTGGTGGATGCGCCGTTCTGGAGCGACTCGCAGCGCGCCTTTCTCAAGGACAGCATCATCGAGGACGCCGACTGGGCGGTGCCTTTCGATCAGCTCAACGAGGCGTTGCGTCGCCCCCGAAAATAAAGCGCCGAGCGGCACCTGATGGGTGATCAGGCCGTTGCTATGCTCAGGAAAACAATAAGGGGATGGCGCGATGAAAGATCCCTACGCACCAGGTTTCTGGTGCACCGTGACGATCCTGGGCACCCTGACCACCGGTTACTTCTACGGTATCCGGCACACCCAGCAGATGAACCAGGCTGTGCAGTTTCTGTACGCCGCTGCCGCGGTCACTGCCGCGGTGGCGTTGTGCGGGCTGGCGTGGATCGCCTGGGAGTACCTGCACCTGAACCGCCGCGAAGTGGCCCAGGGCCGAACGCTTTTGACCATCTGGAACACCAAGGTGGCGCTGCGCCGGGTCGAGACCGTGTTCGACCGCTATTTCTGGGGCAGCTACTGGCACTCCGGGCGCACCTTCGAAGAGGTCATGGGCGAGCTCAAGGGCACGCCGCTTGAGCAGAGCCTGGATGCGCTGAAACGCCAATGCCGCGAACTCGACCGTGAAACCCACGACCATCACCACCACTGGCTGGCCAATGCCCGCGACCTGTCCAGCGTGGCCACGGCCATGGCTCGCGAGCGCTACCAGCTCGACCTGTGCGATGCCCCGGCGCGCGATGGCGGCAACACCGCCGTGCTCAACCGCGACCTGGAAGTGCTGGTGTACACCTGGTCGGCGCGGTTGCGCAGCTTTGACCACCAGCTGGACGAACTGGAGCGCGGCTATCACTAGCCTGCTTCATTCACCGCGAATGTATTGCTCCAGCTGGGCGATCAGGCTGGCCTGTTCGGCGATGGTTTCTTTTACCAGGTCGCCGATCGACAGCAGCCCCAGCAGCTCGCCGTTGTTTACCACCGGCAGGTGGCGCAGGTGGCGGTTGGTCATCAGGTTCATGCAGTACTCGAGGTTCTGCTTGGGTTCCACGGTGACCACCGGTGCGCTCATGATGGCGCGCACGGGGGTGGCCGCCGAAGAGCGGCCCTGGAGCACCAGCTTGCGCGCATAGTCCCGCTCGCTGACGATTCCCACTACCTGATTGTTCTCCACCACCGGCAGCGCGCCGACGTTCTTCTCCGCCAGCAGCTTCAAGGCATCGAGCACCGAATCGTCGGGGCCGATGGTGTACACGGTGTGGTGCTGCGACTTGGCTTTGAGAATTTGTTCGACGTTCTTCATACAGGCCTCGAGGGGTGGAAAGCGCGATGTACCGGAGTAAATAAAGCATCCGGCACCGCGCTCTGCACGGCAATGCAGGAAACGGCATCGAGGCGATTGAAAAACGTCATGGCCGGGCCTTTTTGCCAGGCATGAAAAGGGCGGCCCGCAGGCTAATGCCAGCCAGTTAGCGAAATTGGGGCTGCAAAGCAGCCCATTTGTAACGCTGACTGACAGGCATTAGCCCGCAGGCCGCCTTTTGCTGGGCTGTTTACTGGCCCTTGGGGTTCGGGCCGAAACGGTTGTTGCCCGGGGTGCTGTCGAAGAACATGAACACGATGTTGACGATCGGCACCAGGATCCACCAGCCGCTGTGGTCGGTGTCATGCAGGCGACGCACGGCAAGGGCGATGGCCGGAATCATGACCGCCAGGCTGAACAGCAGGCTGAAGATGGGGGTCAGGCCCAGGAAACCGTCGACGAAGCCGACCAGCAGCGAGATCAGGTTGATCACCACCGCGAACAGCCAGTATTCCTTGCGGCGTGCACGGCCCTGGAAGGTGGCGTACTTCTTCATGACTTCGAAGAACACATTGCCGAAGGTGATGGTCGAAGCGCTCGCTGCGCCGGTCGACACCCCGCTTGCGCCGCCATTCTGGGTGGCACCGCAGCCCGGGCAGCTCACGGCCGATTCGTGGATCTGTTTGGCGCAGCCGCGGCAGAACACCATGCTCATTTGTTTTCCCTCACGTTTGGATTAGCTGGCTGATAGGCCGATAAGGCACAGCAGCGAAATCACTGCCATGACCACGCCGGCGATGGCCATGCCATTGCCGGAATTTTTCTGGTGGATGCTGAGGATGCCGAGCAGCAGGGCGACACCGGCGAACAGGCCAAGGCCGGTCAGAGTGTCGTTGTCCCATTCGGAGTCATCGAACAGCGTCAGCACGCAGAGAATGCCGAGAATCAGGGAAGTGATCGCTTTCCACGAGGAGCCAGCGCCGGCCGCGGTGGCGGGGGTGGCAAATTGCGGTGCACCGCATTGCGGGCAGGTGTGGGCGGTTTCGTGCAACTGCCTGGCGCAGCCGCGGCAATAGACCATCGCCATCGCAAGTCCTTTTGGGCGTTCGCCGAACGCTTCCCTGTTCGATAAAAAGTGCTGCCCAATGCGGCAGCGGGCGCAGAGGTTACCAAACATTTCACGGGTGGCGAAACAGTGGCGCCAAAAAAACGAGGATCAGTGCAAGGCACAAACGAAAAAGCCCCGGGACAAGTCCCAGGGCTTTTGAAGATGGCGCACTCGGCGGGATTCGAACCCACGACCCCTGCCTTCGGAGGGCAGTACTCTATCCAGCTGAGCTACGAGTGCAACGGGCCGCATGATACCCATCTGTGCCGGTGGCGTCTATCGGCTTGATCCACGGGCGTTTTTCCCGGTCTTGTAGGAGCCGGCTTGCCGGCGATTGGCCTTCAAAGCTGTGCCTGGGCGGTCGACCGCTATCGCCGGCAAGCCGGCTCCTACAGGGGGCGTCTAACCATATGCAATATCGGTATTTCACGGGCCATGCTTATGCCCGTTATCTTCAGATCACAACTTGTTATAACAAGTCAGCCAACAGTGAAGATGACCATGGCCGAACTGCTCCCCCTGTCCCCGGTACCGCTCTACACCCAGCTCAAGGACCTGCTGCGCGAGCGCATCCTTGACGGCACCTACGCCCCGCACAGCCGCATGCCCTCGGAAAACGAGCTGGGCAAGGCCTTCGACGTCAGCCGCATCACCGTGCGCCAGGCGCTGGGCGACCTGCAAAAGGAAGGGCTGATCTTCAAGATCCACGGCAAAGGCACCTTCGTTGCCAAGCCCAAGGCGTTCCAGAACGTCAGCACCTTGCAGGGCCTGGCCGAATCGATGACGCAGATGGGCTACGAGGTGATCAACCGCCTGCGCAGCCTGCGTCATGTACCGGCCAACGCCCTGGTGGCGGCGCGCCTGCAGGTGGAGGAGGGCAGCCTGGTCACCGAAATCCGACGGGTGCGGCTGATCAACCGCGAGCCGGTGTCGCTGGAGATCACCTGGCTGCCCCACGCCGTTGGTGAAAAGCTGGAAAAGGCCGACCTGGTCACCCGCGACATCTTCCTGCTGCTGGAAAACGACTGCGGCATCGCCCTGGGCCACGCCGACCTTGCCATCGACGCGGTGCTCGCCGACAGCGACCTGACCCAGGCGCTGGAGGTAGAGGAAGGCTCGCCGATCATGCGTATCGAGCGCCTCACCCACACCGCCGACGGCACCCCGCTGGACTTCGAACACCTCTACTACCGCGGCGATGCCTTCCAGTACCGCCTGCGCATCGACCGCCAGAAAGGGGCCAAGGCATGAGCATCGAGACCCAGGACTACGACATCGTGGTGATCGGCGGCGGCACCGCCGGCCCCATGGCCGCGATCAAGGCCAAGGAGCACAACAAGAGCCTGCGCGTGCTGCTGCTGGACAAGGCCAACGTCAAGCGCAGCGGTGCCATCAGCATGGGCATGGATGGGCTGAACAACGCGATCATTCCCGGCCACGCCACGCCCGAGCAGTACACCAAGGAAATCACCGTGGCCAACGACGGCATCGTCAACCAGGCCGCGGTGTACGCCTATGCCACTAAAAGCTTCGAGACCATCGAGCAGCTCGACCGCTGGGGGGTGAAGTTCGAGAAGGACGAAACCGGCGACTACGCAGTGAAGAAGGTCCACCACATGGGCGCCTACGTGCTGCCGATGCCTGAGGGCCACGACATCAAGAAGGTCCTGTACCGCCAGCTCAAGCGCGCCCGGGTCGAGATCAGCAACCGCATGGTCTGCACCCGCGTGCTGCTCGATGGCGAAGGCGCCGCGGCCGGCGTACTGGGCTTTGACTGCCGCAGCGGCGAGTTCCGGGTGATCCGCGCCAAGGCGGTGATCCTCGCCTGCGGCGCTGCCGGGCGCCTGGGCCTGCCGTCGTCGGGCTACCTGATGGGCACCTACGAGAACCCGACCAACGCCGGCGACGGCTACGCCATGGCCTACCACGCCGGGGCGGAGCTGGCCAACCTTGAGTGCTTCCAGATCAACCCGCTGATCAAGGACTACAACGGCCCGGCCTGCGCCTACGTCACAGGCCCCTTGGGCGGCTACACCGCCAACAGCAAGGGCGAGCGCTTCATCGAGTGCGACTACTGGAGCGGGCAGATGATGTGGGAGTTCCACCAGGAACTCGAGGGCGGCAACGGCCCGGTGTTCCTCAAGCTCGACCACCTGGCCGAGGAGACCATCCAGAACATCGAGGAAATCCTGCACAGCAACGAACGCCCGAGCCGCGGCCAGTTCCACGCTGGGCGCGGCACCGACTACCGCCAGCACATGGTCGAGATGCACATCTCCGAAATCGGCTTCTGCTCCGGGCATTCGGCCTCAGGGGTGTGGGTCAACGAAAAGGCCGAGACCAGCGTCAAGGGCCTGTACGCCGCTGGCGACATGGCCGCGGTGCCGCACAACTACATGCTCGGGGCCTTCACCTATGGCTGGTTCGCCGGTGCCAACGCGGCGCAGTACGTGGCCGGGCGTGAGTTCGCCGAGGTCGATGCGCAGCAGGTCGAGCGCGAGCAGGCCCGGGTGTTCGCGCCGCTGCGCCGCGAGCACGGCCTGCCGGCTGCGCAGGTGGAGTACAAGCTGCGGCGCATGGTCAACGACTACCTGCAGCCGCCCAAGGTGACCAAGAAGATGGAAATCGGCCTGGCGCGCTTTGCCGAGATCGAGCGCGACCTTGAGCAGATGAAAGCCAGCAACCCCCATGAGTTGATGCGGGCGATGGAAGTTGCGGTGATTCGCGACTGCGCCGAAATGGCCGCACGCGCGTCGTTGTTCCGCGAGGAGAGCCGCTGGGGGCTGTACCACCACCGGGTCGATTTCCCCGAGCGCAACGATGGCGAGTGGTTCGTGCATTGCCACCTGAAAAAGGGCGAGGACGGTGAGATGACCAGCTTCAAGAAAGCCGTCGAGCCGTACCTGATCGCCCTGGACGCCGAAGAGCAGACCGCCTATGACCGGCTGCGCGTCAAAGCCGACGCTGCTTAGGGGCGCTGGTGCAGAGCTTTTGTAGGAGCGGCCTTGTGTCGCGAAAGGGCCGCGTAGCGGCCCCGGCGATCTTGGAGAATTACCTGGAGTGGGGGCTGCTGCGCAGCCCTTTCGCGACACAAGGCCGCTCCTACAGTGGACGCGTCATATCAGACATAAAACGAGGGCCAAAGGCCCCAAGGACCCCGTGAAATGGCCTACCAACCCCAGGAAATCTTCTTTCGCAGCAGCGCCCCGGTGACCATCGACGAAGACAAGTGCATCGCCGAAAAAGGCTGCACCGTCTGCGTCGAGGTGTGCCCCATGGACCTGCTGGCCATCAACCCGGCTACGCAGAAGGCCTACATGGCCTTTGACGAGTGCTGGTACTGCATGCCCTGCGAAAAGGACTGCCCCACCGGCGCGGTCAAGGTCGACATCCCGTACCTGCTGCGCTGAAACACCCGCCATCCGGCCGAACCACCGGACGCCCTCCCGCACTGCCCCTCGTTTCCCACCACCCATGCCGGGCGGCGGAGACGACTCTGATACCTATAAACGATTCGAGGGGAACACCCATGCGCCTTGTAGCAACCGTGGCCGGCCTTGCGCTGGCAATCACTGGCCTGAACGCCAGCGCCGAAACCATCCGCATCGCCATCGGCACCCAGGACACCACCATCAACTGCGCCACCGGCGGCCTGTTGATCCGCGAGCTGGGCCTGCTCGACAAGTACCTGCCCCATGACGGCAAGTACAAGGGCGCCCAGTACCAGGTGGAATGGAAAAACTTCACCAGCGGCGCGCCGCTGACCAACGAGATGGTCGCCGGCAAGCTCGACTTCGGCGCCATGGCCGACTTCCCCGGCTCGTTCAACGGTGTCGCCCACCTGGATGCCGGCAAGCGCAGCCTGTTCATCAGCGTGCTGTCCGGCAGCGTGCACGGCAGCGGCAACGGCATCGTGGTGCCGGCCGCCTCCAGCGTGCAGTCGCTGGCCGAGCTCAAGGGCAAGACCATTTCCGTGCCGTTTGCCTCCACCGCCCACGGCATGCTGCTGCGCGCCGTGGCGGCGCAAGGCTGGGACCCGCAAAAAGATGTGCGCATCATTGCCCAGGCACCGGAAATCGCAGGTTCCGCCCTGCGCAGCAACCGCATCGAGGCCCACGCCGACTTTGTGCCGTTCGCCGAGCTGTTCCCCAACCGCGGCTTCGCCCGCAAGATCTACGACGGCGCCCAGGCCAACGCGCCGACCTTCCATGGCGCGCTGGTGGATGCCGATTACGCGAAAAAATACCCCGAGGTGGTCACCGCCTACCTGCGGGCAAGCCTCGAAGCCGACCGCCTGATCGCCGCCGAACCCGAGAAGTACAGCGAGCTGATCGAGAAGGTCACCGGCATCGAAGCCGAGGTGAACTACCTGTTCCACGGCCCCCTCGGCCTGCAGACCCGCGACCTCACCTGGAAGCCTGAATACCGCCAGGCCGTGGCCACCTCCATCGACACCCTCAAGCTGCTGAAGAAGACCGATCGCGGTCTGGACACCGCCCAGTTCATTGACGACCAGTACATCCGCGCCGCCTTCAAGCAAGCCGGGCAGGACTACGACAAGGCATTGAAGAACTACGACCCGCTGCCGCTCAAGGCCAATGACGCCACCACCGGCAAGCCGATCACCGACTTTAGCCGCCTGGCGCAGATCTGGGTCCGCGGCGAGGACAGGGTGCGCCACTACGCCTCCCCGGAGGCCGCGCTGATCGCCCTGGCCCAACTGGAGCAGGAGGGCAAGGATATCCGCGCCATCTACGCCCAGGCCGCCGACAGCGGCATCAAACTGCTGGCCAACCAGGCCTGGTTCGTGCGTAACGGCAAAGGTGAGCTGGCGGCGTTCCTGCTCAAGGGCCAGGCCGAGCAGTACGCCAAGGCCAACGGCGGCGAGGCGTTGGACTTCGTCCACGCCAACCAGAAGCTGCTCGCCCAGCGCTGACCGGAGCCCGCCACCGTGACCCACGACCTCAAACGCTGGCCGCTGCGCCTGGCTTCGCTGCTGGCCTGCCTGCTGTTCTGGCAGCTGGCCGCCAGTCACAAGCTCAACCTGCTGCTGTTCACCTTCACCTACGTGCCCACCCCGGGCGCCGTGCTCGACGCCGCCTGGCAATTGCTGGCGTCCAACGCATTGCTGGCCCACCTGGGCAGCAGCCTGGCGCGGGTGTTCGCCGGTTACGCTGCAGCGGCACTGCTGGGGGTGTCGCTGGGCCTGCTGATCGGCCGCTGGCGCTGGCTGGAGGACACCCTGATGCCGCCGCTGGAAGTGCTGCGGCCGATCCCGGCGGTGGCGTGGATTCCGCTGGCGATTTTGATGTTCCCGTCCTCGGAACTGTCGATGGTGTTCATCACTTTCACCGGGGCCTTGTTTCCGATCCTGCTCAACACGGTGCACGGCGTGGAGGCGGTCGACCCGCGCCTGGTGGCCTCGGCGCGCAGCCTGGGTGCCGGGCGCGGGGCGATCCTGCGTGAAGTGGTGCTGCCCGGCGCCTTGCCCAGCATCGTCACCGGGCTTGCCATCGGCATGGGCACCTCGTGGTTCTGCCTGGTTACCGCCGAGATGATTTCCGGGCAGTTCGGCATCGGTTACTACACCTGGGAGTCCTACACCTTGCAGAACTACCCCGACATCATCGTCGGCATGCTGCTGATCGGCGTGCTGGGCATGGGCAGCAGTGCCCTGGTCAAGCGCCTGGGCGCCCTGGCTACGCCCTGGTACCGGGCAGGGAGGCGCGGCTGATGAACAGCTATCAACAGCTGCCCGGGCGCATCGAGGCGCAGGGCTTGTCGATTCGCCTGGGCCAGGGCCGCGAGGCCTTCGAAGCGGTGCAGGCGCTGGATTTCGCCATCGCCCCGGGCGAGTTCGTGTGCATTCTCGGGCCGTCCGGCTGCGGCAAGTCGACCCTGCTCGGCGCACTGGCCGGGCACCTCACGCCTGCCAGCGGGCAACTGCGGGTGGATGGCCTGCCGATACCCGGCCCGTCCCCCGAGCGCGGCATGGTGTTCCAGCACCACACCTTGCTGCCTTGGCGCAGCGTGCTCGACAACGTCGCCTTCGGTTTGAAGATGCAGGGGCTGGGCAAGGCCGAGCGCCAGCGCAAGGCCGCCGAGATGCTGCAACTGGTGGGCCTGGGCGATTTTGCCGAGCGCTGGCCCAGCCAGCTCTCCGGCGGCATGCAGCAACGCGCCGAGATCGCCCGGGTGTTGATCAACCACCCGCGCTTGCTGCTGATGGACGAGCCCTTTGGCGCGCTGGACGCCCAGACCCGCTCGCGCATGCAGGAGCTGCTGCTGGATATCTGGGCGCGCATCCGCACCACCGTGGTGTTCGTCACCCATGACATCGACGAAGCACTGTTCCTGGGCGACCGCATCCTGGTGATGAGCCCGCGCCCCGGGCGCTTCATCGAAGACCTGCGCCTGGACTTTGCCCGCCCGCGCCGGGCCAGCCTGCTGACCAGCCCAGAATTCACCCACCTGAAACGCCATTGCCTGGCGCTGCTGCGCCATGAAGAAGGCCGCGAACTGCCGCGCCTGACACCGTTGGGCCTGCCCGACGCCGACCATCCTCCGCTGCGGATTGCGCTATGACCGAACGAAGCACCGACAACCCCGACATTCTTGAGCTGCTGCCACGGCTGGGCGACGGCGACGCCGGCGTGCGGCGCATCGCCCTGATCGCGCTGGCCGACCTGGAGTACCCGGATGGCCTGCCGTGGCTGACCGATGCACTGCTGGTCGATGGTAGTGCCGAAGTACGCGCCGAGGCCGCGCGCCTGCTTGAAGCCTGGGAAGAACCCGAGGTGGTGCAGGGCCTGTGCGCCGCGTTGGCCGACCCGGCCGAGGCGGTGCGCCTGGCGGCTGCGCAGAGCCTGAGCGAACTCAAGACCCAGGAAGCCGGGCAGTTGATTCTGCCCTGGGCCGTGCATGCCGACGCCTTCGTGCGCGCCAGCGCCCTGCGGGCACTGCGTGAGCTGCGCCTGGAAGACGCTGCCGGGCCTGCCTTGCGGGCCTTGGCTGACCCGGATGCCGGGGTACGCCGCGAGGCGGTGGGCATTCTTGGCTGGCTCAAGCATGAGCCGGCTTTGCCCGCCCTGGCCGAGCTGGCCGCCCGCGAGGCGGACACCGAGGTGCGCCGCGCCGCGATCGGCGCCTTGGGCCTGGCCCGTGATGCAAGCGTGCTGCCGGCGTTGATCGGCGCCCTGGCTGACCCGGCCTGGCAGGTGCGCGAGGAAGCCGCTACCACGCTGGGCAAGGTGGGCCATGGCGAGGCCGGTCAGGCCTTGATCGCAGCGCTGGCCGACAGCTATTGGCAGGTACGCCTGCGCGCCGCGCGGGCGCTGGGCCGGCTGCGCCATGCCGCCGCGCTGGAAGGGCTGGCCGAGCTGCTCGGGCATGGCATCGCCAACCTGCGCAAGGAAGCCGCGCTGGCCCTGGGTGAGTTAGGTCAAGCCCGCGCCTTGCCAGCGTTGCAGGCGGCCGAAGCTGACAGCGACCCCGAGGTGCGCAAGGCCGTGCGCATTGCCCTGGCGCAGTTGCAGGGGGCGGTGTGATGCAAACGCCCAGCGCGCTGCGCAACCGCCGCGAGGTCGGGGAACTGCAGGTGCAGTGGGGCGAGGCGTGGCAGGTCATCAGCCACGCCCGTTTGCGCGGTGCCTGCCCCTGTTCACAGTGCCGCGCCGCACGTTTGCAGGGCGCGATCAGCCTGGTGCGCGAGGATGTGCGGGTGGAGCGTATCGAGGCCCAGGGGTATGGGGTGCAACTAGTGTTCAGCGATGGGCATGAGCGGGGGATCTATCCCTGGGAGTACCTGCGCGAGCTGGGGTGACTGTGATGGCCCTATCGCCGGCAAGCCGGCTCCTACAGGAACCGGCTTGCCGGCGATAGGGCCAGAGCAGGCAACCCACCCCTCAAAACACTGGGCATCGGCGCCGGCTTGCAGAAGGCGTCATGCCGGGAGGGCCGTCGGTCCTCCCTTCATCATTCCCCTTGCATGTTCGTCTAACCTTCGAGGGCCCTTTCGCGGGCAAGCCCGCTCCCACAGGTTCAGTGCTGTGCTTCAAACCAGCGCTGAACCTGTGGGAGCGGGCTTGCCCGCGAATGGCCATACGGTGGTTTTCAGACGGGGTGTTCAACCATTCGTTCTTTTTTTCGAACAGGCTATTGTCCAACACCCCAGCTGCCGCTTAGCATTCTGTTTGAGATTTCAAACGCTCAGCACCCAGGCGTCGAACACCCTGGTGCACGAATTCCTGACGGCCGCCCCCTATTGGGGGCGCCTTTTCAACAATCAATAATTCGCAGTAAAGGGAAGCCGACATGCAGCTCAAAGACGCTCAGTTGTTCCGCCAGCAAGCCTTCATCAATGGTGAGTGGCTGGATGCGGACAGCGGTCAGACCATCAAGGTGACCAACCCGGCCACAGGTGACGTGATCGGTACCGTGCCGAAGATGGGCGCCGCCGAAACCCGCCGCGCCATCGAGGCCGCCGACAAGGCCCTGCCGGCCTGGCGTGCACTGACCGCCAAAGAGCGTGCCGGCAAGCTGCGCCGCTGGTTCGAGCTGATGATCGAGCACCAGGACGACCTGGCCCGCCTGATGACCACCGAGCAGGGCAAGCCGCTGGCCGAAGCCAAGGGCGAAATCGCCTATGCCGCCTCGTTCATCGAGTGGTTCGCCGAAGAAGCCAAGCGCGTTTACGGCGATGTCATCCCGGGCCACCAGCCAGACAAGCGCCTGATCGTCATCAAGCAGCCGATCGGTGTTACCGCTGCCATCACCCCGTGGAACTTCCCGGCCGCGATGATCACCCGTAAAGCCGGCCCGGCCCTGGCCGCCGGTTGCACCATGGTACTCAAGCCTGCCTCGCAGACCCCGTACTCCGCCCTGGCCCTGGTCGAGCTGGCTACCCGTGCCGGCATCCCGGCTGGCGTGCTCAGCGTCATCACCGGCAGCGCCGGCGAAGTGGGTTCGGAACTGACCGGCAACTCGCTGGTACGCAAGCTGTCCTTCACCGGCTCCACCGAAATCGGCCGCCAGCTGATGGAAGAGTGCGCCAAGGACATCAAGAAGGTATCGCTGGAGCTGGGTGGCAACGCCCCGTTCATCGTGTTCGACGACGCCGACCTGGACAAGGCGGTCGAGGGCGCGATCATCTCCAAGTACCGCAACAACGGCCAGACCTGCGTTTGCGCCAACCGTATCTACGTGCAGGACGGCGTCTACGACGCGTTCGCCGAGAAGCTGGCCGCTGCGGTTGCCAAGCTGAAGATCGGTAACGGCCTGGAAGAAGGCACCACCACCGGCCCGCTGATCGACGGCAAGGCCGTGGCCAAGGTCCAGGAGCACATCCAGGACGCAGTCTCCAAAGGCGCCAAGGTGCTGTCCGGCGGCAAGCTGATCGAAGGCAACTTCTTCGAGCCGACCATTCTGGTCGACGTGCCGAAAACCGCCGCTGTCGCCAAAGAAGAGACCTTCGGCCCACTGGCGCCGCTGTTCCGCTTCAAGGACGAGGCTGAAGTCATCGCCATGTCCAACGACACCGAGTTCGGCCTGGCCTCGTACTTCTACGCCCGCGACATGAGCCGCGTGTTCCGCGTTGCCGAAGCCCTGGAATACGGCATGGTGGGTATCAACACCGGCCTGATCTCCAACGAAGTGGCACCGTTCGGTGGCATCAAGGCCTCGGGCCTGGGCCGCGAAGGTTCCAAGTACGGCATCGAGGACTACCTCGAAATCAAATACCTGTGCCTGAGCATCTGATCCGGCACTAGCGGTTTTTACCTCTGCCAGCGGGGCGCGAGAGCGACGCCTCGCTGGTCTTTTTGACACTGCAGTACCTGGTGGCCAGGGCGTTCACGACAGTCGATCAACGAATACTGACCGTGCACCTTCCAGCCACCCCCGAATAAAAGCGCCGTCAGAGTCGGCGCAATGAGGGCATTATGAGCAAGACCAACGAATCCTTGATGCAACGCCGTGTCGCCGCCGTCCCGCGTGGCGTTGGCCAAATTCACCCGATCTTCGTCGAAAGCGCGAAGAACGCCACGGTGATCGACGTTGAAGGCCGCGAACTGATCGACTTCGCTGGCGGCATCGCAGTACTGAACACCGGCCACCTGCACCCGAAAGTGGTTGCCGCTGTGCAAGAGCAACTGACCAAGGTCAGCCACACCTGCTTCCAGGTGCTGGCCTACGAGCCTTACGTCGAGCTGTGCGAGAAGATCAACAAGCTGGTCCCTGGCGAATTCGACAAGAAGACCCTGCTGGTCACCTCCGGCTCCGAAGCCGTTGAAAACGCCGTGAAAATCGCCCGTGCCGCCACCGGCCGCGCCGGCGTGATCGCCTTCACCGGCGGCTACCACGGCCGTACCATGATGACCCTGGGCCTGACCGGCAAGGTCGTGCCGTACTCCGCTGGCATGGGCCTGATGCCAGGCGGCGTGTTCCGCGCGCTGTTCCCGAGCGAGCTGCACGGTGTCAGCGTTGACGATGCCATTGCTTCGGTCGAGCGCATCTTCAAGAACGACGCCGAGCCGCGCGACATCGCTGCAATCATCCTCGAGCCGGTACAAGGCGAAGGCGGCTTCCTGCCAGCCCCTAAAGAGCTGATGAAGCGCCTGCGCGAGCTGTGCGACAAGCACGGCATCCTGCTGATCGCCGACGAAGTGCAGACCGGCGCTGGCCGTACCGGCACCTTCTTCGCCATGGAGCAGATGGGTGTTGCGCCTGACCTGACCACCTTCGCCAAGTCCATCGCTGGCGGCTTCCCGCTGGCCGGTGTGTGCGGCAAGGCCGAGTACATGGACGCCATCGCCCCGGGCGGCCTGGGCGGTACCTACGCAGGTTCGCCAATCGCGTGCGCCGCGGCCCTGGCGGTTATCGACGTGTTCGAAGAAGAGAAACTGCTGGACCGCAGCAAGGCTGTTGGCGAGCGCCTGACCGCCGGCCTGCGTGAAATCCAGAAGAAGCACCCGATCATCGGTGATGTCCGTGGTCTGGGCTCGATGATCGCCGTGGAAGTCTTCGAAAAAGGCACCCACACCCCGAACGCCGCTGCCGTTGCACAGGTTGTGGCCAAGGCGCGCGACAAGGGCCTGATCCTGCTGTCCTGCGGTACCTACGGCAACGTTCTGCGCATCCTGGTGCCGCTGACCGCCGAAGACACCCTGCTGGACAAAGGCCTGGCCATCATCGAAGAGTGCTTCGCTGAACTCGCGTGATGTGACCCGCTGCAGAAAAAACCCGCCTCGGCGGGTTTTTTTGTGCCGTTTGTAGCCTTATGGCGCTAAGGTTGTAAGAGGATTCCGAGGAAGCTGCGATGGATCGCGCGTCATTACTGGAGAGCCGCTCATGAGCGCTGTCGACCCCGTCCCCCCTAGCGTGCTGATTGTCGAAGGTGACCCCTGGGTGCGCGACATGCTGCGCGAGATGCTGCTGAGCGTGCGCTGCGATGCCCGCCTGCAGGTTTGCGCCGACGGCTCCCAGGCACTGAGCGCGCTTTCGAGCAAACCGGACCTGATCATCGCGGCCCGCGAATTGCCCAGTGGTGATGGCCTGGACCTGTTGCGCAAGGTGCGCTCCGGCACCGACAAGCCGAGTTTGCCGTTCATCCTGCTGAGCGAGCGCAGCGACCCGGCGAGTGTGAAGGAGACCCTGCGCTTTCACCCGACCGAGTACCTCAGCAAACCGGTGAACCTGGACAAGCTGCGCAAGCGCCTGGAGGTGCTGCTGGTGGGCGAGGGCGAGGCGGTCGCCTGCCCGGTGCCGGCGTTATCGCCCGGGGCCAGGCTGGCGGATTACCTGGAGCAGCGCCGGGCCACGGCCGATGGCGGCCCGCTGTTCGCCGATGTGCAAAAAGCCATCAAGCGTGCGCTAGACCCCCAGGGGCTGAACCTCAAGGTACTCGAAGAGGAAGTGCGCGATGACCCGCAGATCACCGCCGTGCTGATCGCCGCCGCCAACAGTGCAGCCTTGCACCGCGACGCCCCCGCGCAGACCTTGTTGCAGGCACTGAACAAGCTGGGCAGCACCCAGAGCATGAACCTCATCCTCGGCCTGACCCTCAAGCGCAGTGCGCGCCTGAGCGACCCGCTGCTGTCGCAGCATGCCGCGCACTACTGGAACCTGTCGCTGCACACCGCCGAGTACGGCCGCACCCTGGCGCGCCTGCTGGAAGTGGATGAAGGGCGCTGTTATTGCGCCGGGCTGCTGCATTGCCTGGGCGATTTGGCGGTGCTGCGAACCCTGCAGGAGTGGCGCCTGGCAGGGGGCGAGCTGGACGAGGACCAGGTGCAGCTGTCGCTCAACGAGTTCGGCGCGCCGTTCGGTTCGGCGCTGCGTACCCGCTGGCGCCTGCCGCTGAACCTGCGCGAGCTGATCGCTGCGGTGTACCAGCTCGGTGGCGGGGTATATTCCCGGGAGATCCTGGCCATGAACCTGTCCGGGCAGATGGCCCGGCTCAAGCCCAGTGAAGGGCTGGAGAAGGTCGCAGGTGGCAAGACTGCGCGGCTGCTCAAGCTCGGGTTGCCCGAGTTGACCCGGCTGCGCAAGGTCAACCCCCATGCGGTTGCCGAGGAAGAAGCGGCCAAGGCCAAGGCGGCTGCCGAGGAGGACGCCGCGCGGCTGGCCAAGGCTGCTGAGCCGGAGGAGGCCGAGACGCCGCCGCCTGAAGCTGCGCCAATGCCCGAAGAGGGTGACGGCAAGCAGGTGTGAAGATGCAAAAAACCCGGCCATGGCCGGGTTTTTTGTAAGTCCCTCAAGGGGGGTAAAACGCTGAGTGCCTCGGAGGGCTACGGGGCGACGATAGAAAATCCAGATAAGGCTGTCAAATCTTCAGTTGTGGGCTCGCAGGTCAGTTCTTATGCCTGTCCGCTTGTAGCCATCAGCCTCTGATGATCTGGTTCTTGCCCTGCCGCTTGGCCTGGTACATCGCCGCATCGGCCCGGGCGAACAGGGTGTCGAGGGTTTCGTCGTCGTCGGTCAGCCCGGTCAGCCCCTGGCTCACGGTCACCCCGTAGGTCTGCTGCCCGTGGGTAAAGCTCAGGCGCTGGATTTCGCGCTGCAGGCGTTCGGCGATCTGCTCGGCCACCTGGGCGCTGCAGCCAGGGAAAACAGCCGCGAACTCTTCACCGCCAATGCGCCCGAACAAGTCGCCACGGCGTAACACGGCCTTGCCGCTGTCGGCGATGCGTTGCAGTACCTGGTCGCCTTCCTGGTGGCCGTAGCTGTCGTTGATCTGCTTGAAGTCGTCGATGTCCAGCAGCAGGAACGCCATGGGCGTGCCGTCTTCGCGGGCGTTGTCGAAGGCTTGCTGGGCACATTCGAAGAAGTGCCGGCGGTTGCTGCTCTGGGTGAGTACGTCCGTGGTGGCCAGGCGCTGCAGTTCGCCTTCGAGCTGTTTCTTCTCGGTGATGTCCTCGGCGATGCCGACGATGATTACCCGCTGGTCACCTTCGCGCTGCTGGTTGATGTAGCACTTGTCGCTGAGCCAGCGCACTTCACCGGCGGCATTGAGAATGCGGTACTCGCGGTCCTCGACCGTACCTTTGACCAGCACCTGGGCCAGGCTGTGCTCGGCGTACTCGAGGTCGTCCGGGTAGATCGCGTCGCGCCACTCGTTGTAGTCGGCCAGCACCAGGCTGGCCGGGCGGCCGAAAATGCGTTCGAAGGCCGGGCTCACGTAGAGCACCTGGCGGGTTTCCCAGTCGAAGGCCCACAACACCGCGTTGACGCTGTCGAGCAGCGAGGAATACAGCTGCTCGCGCTCGCTCAGGCGCGCCACTTCACCTTGGGCGTGGAGCAGGGCGAGCAGGGTCTGGGCGGCTTCCGGGCGGGGAGTGCCGGTGGTGGGGTGGTCTTTGGCCATGAGCACGAAACAGGTCTCGACAAAGGGCGTGCGGCCACTGACCGGCCCGCCACGCTGGGCGATATGCCGAGTTTGAGTCGTATTTCGGGGGGGAAGTTCCGCTTGGCACGCCCCATGACGGGGCGTGCCGATCAACGGCGGTCAGGCGCCGGTAGGGCGCAGCGAGTAGGTTTTCAGTTGGGCGGCGAAATCGCGCAGCGACTGGATGCCACTGGCCTCGGCTTCGTGGACCCAGTCTTTTATGGCCGCGAGCATGTCGTGGCCGTTGGCGCTGGTACGGGCCCAGATTTGCTGCAGCGCCAGGCGTTTCTCGTAGATGGTCTTGAGCGCCTGGCTGTGGGCCAGCATCGACTCGATGCGCAAGTGGTGGCGGTCCTGCAGCAGGCTGGTTTCCCGCGACAGCAGGCGCTTGGCGCGGCGGAAACGGTGGCGCACCGAGGCGTCTACCTTGTCCAGCTCTTGCTTGACCAGCGGGCCGATCACCAGCTTGCGGTACTGGGCCATGATCTGGAAGCGGTTGTTGAGGATGGCCATGGCGGTGTCCATGTCCAGCGAAGCCTTGCCCTCGACCCGGTGGGCGATGGGCGCGACACGCTGCACCTTGGCCAGGCGCAGCAGGCTCAGCAGGCGGATCCACATCCAGCCCATGTCGAACTCCCAGCGGCGCACCGACAGCTTGGCCGAGTTGGGGTAGGTGTGGTGGTTGTTGTGCAGCTCTTCACCGCCAATGATGATGCCCCAGGGCACCAGGTTGGTGGCCGCATCGCGGCACTCGAAGTTGCGATAGCCCACCGCGTGGCCCAGGCCGTTGACCACACCTGCGGCCCAGAACGGGATCCAGGCCATTTGCACTGCCCAGATGGTGATGCCGATGGTGCCGAACAGCAGCAGGTCGATCACCGCCATCAGCGCGATGCCGCCGAGCTTGTAGCGCGAATAGACATTGCGCTCGAGCCAGTCGTCCGGGCAGTTCTTGCCGTAGATGCGCAGGGTTTCTTCGTTGCGCGCCTCTTCGCGGTACAGCTCGGCGCCCTTGCGCAGCACTGTGGCCAGGCCTTTGTGTACCGGGCTGTGGGGGTCGTCGGGGGTTTCGCACTTGGCGTGGTGCTTGCGGTGGACGGCGGTCCACTCGCGAGTGTTCTGCGCCGTGGTCAGCCACAGCCAGAAGCGGAAGAAATGCTTGAGGCCTGCGTTGAGCTCCAGCGCGCGGTGCGCCGAATAGCGGTGCAGGTAGATGGTCACGCTGACGATGGTCAGGTGAGTCATCAGCAAGGTGACGCCGACCAGTTGCCAGGCCGACAAGTCGAGCAAACCGTAGTACCACATGGCGGGAAAGACCCTCGGAAACACAGGGGAAACAACGTCGGCATTATCCCTTGGCAGGCAAATAAAACCAGTCGCCCTTTTTGATAGGAAGTCACAGGGTGTTTCAGCCTTTATAATGCCCCTTCCTTTTTCATGGGCTCATCCACCCGACATGTCTGTTTCCGTTCGCGACGCCTTGCGCATGGCCGCGCTCTACCTGGTGCTTTCGATGCTCTGGCTGGGGCTGTCCGAGCTTGTGTTGCAGAGCATGTCCGATGACCCGTTGGCGCTCACCGTTGGTCGGCAGATCAACGTGGTGGTGTGGGTGCTGCTCAGCGCCTTGCTGATTTTTGTCTCGCGCGCCCGCCTGCTCAACTTCATCGGCATCGGTGCGCGCCTGCGCAGCGAGGACCGTGAGCGCCTGCGCATGGCCGCCGCGGTGTTCGACAGCACGCTGGAAGGGGTGCTGGTGACCGACCGCAATGGCCTGATCGTGCACGTGAACCGGGCTTTCATGCGCATCACCGGCTACCAGCAGGACGAAGTCATCGGCCAGCGGCCGAACAAGTTCAAGTCGGGCCGCCATGGCGCGCCGTTCTACCAGCAGATCTACGCCACCCTGAGCGAGAAGGGAGAATGGAGCGGCGAAATCTGGAACCGCCGCAAAAGCGGCGAGATCTACCCGCAATGGCAGACTATCTGCGCCATTCGCGACGATGGCGGCGACCTCAGCCACTACGTGGCGGTGTTCAGCGACATCAGCGCGATCAAGCACAGCGAGGAAGAGCTGGCCTACCTGGCCCACCACGACCCGCTGACCGGCCTGCCCAACCGCCTGCTGTTCAACGACCGGGTCGAGCAGGCGCTGGCGGCAGCGCAAGCGAACAAACGCGGTTGCGCCCTGCTACTGCTTGACCTCGACCATTTCCAGAGCATCAACGACGGCCTTGGCCACACCATTGGCGACCAGTTGCTCAAGCAGGTGGGCGAGCGCCTGCGCGAGGTGCTGGGCAGCGGTGTGACCCTGGCCCGGCTCGGCGGCGACGAATTCGGCGTGCTGGCCGAGAACTGCCAGCAGGTGGGCCAGGCCGGCAAACTGGCCCAGGCCATCATCGAACGGCTGCGCGAACCCTTCGAATGCGACGACCACCGCCTGTTCATCAGCGCCAGCATCGGCATCAGCCTGTTCCCCAGCGACGCGCTGGGCGCCGAGCAACTGCTGCGCAACGCCGACTCGGCGCTGTTCAAGGCCAAGGGCAATGGCCGCGCCTGCTATGCGTTGTACACCGAGGAACTGACCGCCCATGCCCAGCACCGGGTGGAAACCGCCGGCGAGCTGCGCCGGGCGCTGGAGCAGGAAGAGCTGCGGGTGTTCTTCCAGCCAGTGCATGACCTGCGCAGCGCGAAGATGATCGGTGTCGAGGCCCTGGTGCGCTGGCAGCACCCCTCGCGCGGGCTGGTGCCGCCGGGGGAGTTCATCCCGATCGCCGAGCGCACCGGGCTGATTGCCGAGATCGATGCCTGGGTGCTGCGCCAGTCGTGCCGGCAAATGGTGCGCTGGCAGGCCGAAGGCAAGCGCCTGGACTTCGTTGCGGTGAACATCTCCAGCCGGCTGTTCGGCCAGCACGAGCTGTACCGTCAGGTGGCCGAGGTGCTGCACGAAACCGGCCTGGACCCGGCGTTGCTGGAGCTGGAAGTCACCGAAAGCGCGGTGATGGAAGAGCCCGAGGTGGCACTGGAGCAACTGCACCGCCTGCGCGAACTGGGCATCAACCTGGCCATCGACGACTTTGGCACTGGTTATTCATCGCTGCTGCGCCTCAAGCGCCTGCCGGTGCAGAAGCTCAAGATCGACCAGGGCTTCGTCGCCGGCCTGCCGTTCGACGATGACGACATTGCCATTGTGCGGGTGATCATCGCCCTGGCCCGCAGCATGGGCATGCAGGTGCATGCCGAGGGGATCGAACAGGCCGAGCAGGCCAGTTTCCTGCTGGAGCAGCAGTGCCAGCTGGGGCAGGGGTATTGGTTCGGGCGGCCGGTGCCGGCTGCGGATCTGCACTGGGGCTGACGGGGTCAGGCGCTCAGGCGTTGTGTCATGTCCCGTATCACTCCGTGGACGATTCGCCTGAGCAAGCGGGCCTCTCCGGCGTTCAGGGTGTGTACATGGGTTTCGAGAAGCTGCCTGGCCGCGTTCTCAACCCCCGGAACCAGTTCGTCGATGATCCGCTTCCCAAGGGGAGCGCTGATGCCAATGGCCTCGCCCAGGCTCAGTGCACTGGCCCTGGTGAGCTGTTCATGGGTGCGCACGCCATCAGGTTTCCATACCAGTTCTGCGTCCAGCCAAGGGGCGGCAGTGTTACCGTACACTGCGGTGCACAACAGGTCGTAGTGGGGTGCGAGATAGCACGCGTCGGCCTGTACGAAAAACGAAAGGTTCTTCAAGTGAGCGTCGTTGTTCCCCACCAGCAGATTGAATATCAGCCAACGGAACAGCCGAATTCGGGTCCTGGCCTTGTCACGTACATGTCCCAGTATCTCGCGCAGCGTTGCGACGGTTGCCCGCTGGTATTTGAAACCCTTGTCCAGGGAAAGCAGCTGGCAGGCATCCAGCACATGCAGCCGTTCCAGCTGGTCGTGCTGCCAGTGGCGATCAAAGCGCTCGATCAAGTAGACCGCCTCGGGCACGCGTTTTAGTGAAACATCGGGGACATCGAGCTTCATTTCCCGTGCCAGGCGCATCACGAACCATTCGTTGGCGGCGGTCGCATCGTACAACTCGCGTTGTGGATGGTCGGGTTTGAGAATGTGGGTCGAAGGTGTGCAGCCTTCCGGCTCGAACAAGCCGCTTTCGCCGATCACCAGGGCCAGCTTGTGCTGCGCGCCGGCCAGTGACATCCGTTTCGGTGCGCCGGTGGTCAGGGCTACCCGCGGCAGGTTGCGAATTCGTGCGCTGAGTTCTTCGTCGCTCAGCGGCTTGAGCCCCTCTTGCTGAGGCGTCTCGGGGTTGCCGAGCAGGGTTATCGCGCCTGCAGATTCTGCCCCGTAGTAACCGAGCAAACCAAAGGCATCGGCAAATTCGAGCCTGGCATCGCTCGCCAGCAACTGGCGTGCATGTTCCTCGGGCAAAAGGTTGTCGAAAAACCACTGCACAGGGCGTTGTGACGAACCATCGACAATCTGCGCTGAAGATCGGGGGAGTGCCGGCGACAAGTCGAATGCGTTGCTGTCCGAGAGCCACCCTGCGGTGTACTCCAGGCTCCATACGCCGGCATCGTCGCGCAGTGTGGCGACATGCCGGGCGTTGATCATGATCTGGAGCGTTCTCATTGCTCAGGGAGATCCACGTAGAGACGTATTCCGAGCTCCTCAAGGACCTGGAGCACGCTGGCAATGGACACGCTGCCTTTGCCTTTCTCGATGTCCCTGAGCAGTACATGGCTCTTGCCGATGACCAATGCCAGGTCGGACTGGGTGATGCCTTGGGTTTTTCTGACTGTTCGCACGGCGTTACCCAGGTCGCTGGCAGTGCCGATCTGTCTGAGCGAATTCATGGGGGCGATCTCGGGTTCAACGAAAGAATAGCTTCGATTATGTCGGTTGATTCGGCGATTTCAAGAAAAGCGAAATTTTAATTTAGGTTTTGTCTGCAAAAAGCCTTGGCGGCCATTAAGCGAAATAATAATTTAGTTTTAGCGGTTCCTCAGCGCTTGTTCAACCCTTTGGCCAACCGGTCACCACCCAGCTGTATCACCGCCACCAGTGCCACCAGCATGACGATCACGGTCAGCATGATCTGGCTGTCGAAGCGCTGGTAGCCGTAGCGGTAGGCGATGTCTCCCAACCCGCCGGCGCCGATCGCCCCGGCCATGGCCGAGGAGTTGATCAGGGTCACCAGGGTGATGGTGAAACCGCCGACGATACCCGGCAGCGCCTCGGGCAGCAGCACGTGCCAGACGATGTGCCAGCGCCGGCAGCCCATGGCCTGGGCGGCTTCGATCAGGCCGTGGTCGACTTCGCGCAGGCTCACTTCGGCAATGCGCGCGAAGAACGGCGTGGCCGCGATGGTCAACGGCACCACCGCCGCCCACACACCATAGGTGGTACCGACCACCAGGCGGGTGAAGGGGATCAGCGCCACCATCAGGATCAGGAACGGGATCGAGCGGAACAGGTTGACGATGGCGCCCAGCACCCGGTTCAGGGCCGGCGCCTCGAAGATGCCGCCCTTGTCGCTGGTGACCAGCAGCACCGCCATGGGCACGCCCACCAGCAATGCCACCAACGACGACACGCCGACCATCAGCAGGGTGTCGAGCAAGCCTTGCAGCAAGCGGTCAATCCACATGGCCCAGTACCTCCACATCGGCCGCCCGGCGGCGTGCGCGTTCCAGTAGTTGATGAGGGGCCAGCGGCGAACCGCGCACCGACAGGATCAGCTGCCCCAAGGCGTGCTCGCCGATGGTCTGCACGCCACCCTGCAGCAGGCGCACCTGGCCGCCGAGGTCGTTGAACAGGGCGCTCAGGTCTGGTTCGCCGAGCACCTGCAGGCGCAACACCACGGCCGCGTCGCGGCTCACCGGGCTGGCCCGCAGGCTGGCCTGCAAGGCCGCCGGCAGTTTCGCCTGCAGCGGCGCCAGCAGGGTGCGGGTGACCTCGTGGCGCGGTGTGCCGAACACCTGCCAGACCTCGCCTTGCTCAACCACTTCACCGCGTTCCAGCACCACCACGCGGTGGCAGATGTCACGGATCACCGCCATCTCGTGGGTGATCAGCACCACCGTCAGGCCCAGGCGCTGGTTGATGTCGCGCAGCAGGTCGAGGATGGAGGCCGTGGTTTCCGGGTCCAGCGCCGAGGTGGCCTCGTCGCACAGCAGAATCTCGGGGTCATGCACCAGCGCGCGGGCGATGCCGACGCGCTGCTTCTGCCCGCCGGATAACTGCGCGGGGTACACCTGATGCTTGTCGCCCAGCCCCACCAGCTCCAACAGTTCACGCACCTTGCGCTGGCGCTCGGGCTTGCCGACGCCGGCCACCTTCAGCGGCAGCTCGACGTTCTGCCACACGGTCTTGGCCGACATCAGGTTGAAGTGCTGGAAGATCATGCCGATGCGCCGGCGCAGGGCCACCAGTTGGTCTTCGTTGAACGGCGCGATGTCCACCTGGTCGATCAGCACCCGGCCCTGGCTGGGTTGCTCCAGGCGGTTGATGGTGCGCAGCAGCGACGACTTGCCGGCGCCGCTGCGGCCGATGATGCCGAAGATTTCGCCGCGGCGGATGTTCAGGTCGATGCCATGCAGCGCAGGCTGCGCCTGGCCGGGGTAGGTCTTGCCCAGGCCGATGAAGCGCACCTGGGCTTCATTGACCTCAGGGCGCAGGGCCTGCTCCCGTGCCGGTGGCGGCGCAGCTTGCGTGACGGGTGCGCGCAGGGCGCTGGCCTGGCTCATGTCAGCCTTCCCAGCCGGCCTGGTACAGCGTGCCATGGGCCTTGTCCAGGGCGGCGCGTACGGCGGGCGAGTGCTGGTAGATGTCGATGAACCTGGCCAGGCGCGGGTCGTTTTTCTCTTGCGGGCGGATGACGAACTGGATCACGTACTCCTTGTTTTCCAGGCCGTCGAACAGCAGCGCGGAGGTGGCATCGAAGGTGTTGGCCAGGCGGATGTAGGCCGGGTAGCCCTGCACCAGGTCGGCGTCGTCGTAGGCGCGCACCAGTTGCACGGCTTCGACCTGCAGAATCTTGATCTTCTTCGGGTTGGCGACGATGTCGTCCTCGGTGGCCTTGTAGCCGACACCCGGCTTGAGGGTGATCAGCCCGGCCTTGGCCAGCAGTTGCAGGCCACGGCCGCTGTTGATCGGGTCGTTGGCGATGGCCACGCTGGCCCCTTCGGGCAGTTCGGCGAAGCTTTTGTACTTCTTCGAATACAGGCCGACATTGTTGATGATGCCGGGGGCGTAGGGCACCAGGTCGAAGCCGGCGGCGGCCTTGGCGTTTTCCAGGAACGGGATGTGCTGGAAGTAGTTCACGTCGATGTCGCCGCTGTTGAGGCTGACGTTGGGCGCGATCCAGTCGCTGAACTCGATCAGCTTCACTTCAAGGCCCTGCTTGTGGGCCTCTTCGACTGCGGCTTCCAGCGGGATGGCAAAGGCCGCTGTGGTACCGATCTTCAGCGGTTCGGCCGCCAGCGCAGTGGCGGACAGGCCGAGGGCCAGGGCGATGGCCGCGACGGGCCGGAACAGTTTTTCAAGCATGGCGCAGGGCTCCAGTCGGGGCAGGGGTATGGGTGTTGCGGTAGCCGGCGCCGGGGTGGTCGGCGGGCAGGTGCGGTTGGTTGGCGAACAGCTTTTCGCGCAGGGTGCCGTCGGCGTAGGCGGTCTTGTAGCGGCCGCGCTGCTGCAGTTGCGGCACCACAAGGTCGATGAAGGCTTCGAAGCTTTCCGGGGTGACGGTGCGGGTCAGGTTGAAGCCGTCCAGGCCGGTGTCGTCGACCCAGCCGATCAGTTGCTCGGCCACCTGCTCGGGCGAGCCGATGAGGGTCACGTAGCGCCCGCCCAGGGCGTGCTGTTGCAGCAGGCGGCGGCGGGTCCAGGCGTTGTCCTGCAGCTGGCGGGTGGCGGACTGGATGGCGTTGCCCTGGCTGAAGCCGATCGGCTCGTCCAGGCCGTAGGCGGCAAAATCGATACCGGTAGAGGCGGCGAAGTGGGCGACGCCGGCCTCGGGGCTGGCATGGCGCAGGTACTCGGCGTGCAGCGCCTGGGCCTCATGCTCGGTGGGCGCGACGATCACCGTGATGCCCATGAACACCTTCACCGCCTGCGGGTCGCGGCCGGCTGCGGCAGCGGCGGCGCGCACCTTGTCGACCTGGGCGCGGGTGGCGGCCTTGTCCTGGCCGCTGATGAACACGCACTCGGCGTGGTTGCCGGCAAACGCCAGCCCGCGCGCCGAGCTGCCGGCCTGGAACAGCACCGGGGTGCGCTGCGGCGAGGGTTCGCACAGGTGGTAGCCCTCGACGTCGTAGAACTCGCCGTGGTGGCTGACCTTGTGCACCTTGTCGGGCTGGGCGTACACCCGTTGCGCGCGGTCGGCGACCACCGCGTCGTCCTCCCAGCTGCCTTCGAGCAGCTTGTACAGCACCTGCAGGTACTCGTCGGCCTGGTCGTAGCGCCGGTCGTGCTCGGGCTGCTGGCGCAGGCCCATGGCCCGGGCGGCGCTGTCGAGGTAGCCGGTGACGATGTTCCAGCCCACCCGGCCGTTGCTCAGGTGATCGAGGGTGGAGAGCCGCCGGGCGAACAGATAGGGCGCCTCATACGTGAGGTTGGCGGTCAGGCCGAAGCCCAAATGCCGGGTGACCGCCGCCATGGCCGACACCAGCAACAGCGGGTCGTTGACCGGCAACTGGATCGACTCCTTCAGCGTCACGTCCAGCGACTGGCCGTAGATGTCGTAGGTGCCGACGATATCGGCGATGAACAGCCCGTCGAACAGCCCGCGCTCCAGCAGTTGGGCCAGGTTGGTCCAGTAATCGAGGGTCTTGTACTGGGTCGAGGTGTCCCGCGGGTGGGTCCACAGGCCGTGGTTGATGTGCCCGATGCAGTTCATGTTGAAGGCATTGAGCAGTATCTGCTTGGCCATCAGATGGTCCCCCGACGCGGCGGCTTCTCGTCGTTGAGGTAGTAGTTGCCGATGGCGTGGTACTTCCAGCGCACCGGGTCGTGCAGGGTGTGCACCCGGGCGTTGCGCCAGTGGCGGTCGAGGTTGTGCTCGGCCAGGGTGGCCTGGCTTCCGGCCAGTTCGAATAAGGTGGTGCCGGCCGCAAGCGAAATCTCGGTGCTGATCGCCCGGGCTTCTGCCACGGCGATGGACGCAGCGGCGAGTGTCTCGGCGTTGCTGTCGGCCTGGGCCACATCGAGGATTTCACCGGCCCGCTCCAGCAGCGCTTCGGCCGCGTGCAGGCGGATGGCCAGGTGGCCGAAGCTCTTGAGCGTCAGCGGGTCGTCGCTGGCTTTTTCGAGCCCCGAGTCGACCCAGGGCCGGCTGCGGGTGCGCACGAAGTGCAGGGCATCTTCGAAGGCGGCGCGGGCGATGCCGGTGTCGATGGCGGCGTGGAGAATCTGCGCCAGCGGGCCGACCGTGGTCGGGCGCTCGAAGGCGCTGCCGAACGGCACCACGTCTTCGGCGGCCACCGCCACGTTGTCGAACAGCACCGAGCCGCTGCCGGTGGTGCGCTGGCCGAAGCCGCTCCAGTCGTCGATCACTTCCAGCCCTGGGCTGTTCGCAGGCACGAAGGCCAGGTGCTGGGCATCGTGCTCGTCGAGTACCAGGGTGGGGATGCGCTGGGCGTACAGCGCGCCGGTGCAATAGAACTTGCGGCCGTTGATGCGAAAGCCTTCGCCGTCGCGGGTCAGGCGGGTGCTGCGCTCGTGAGCGGTCTTGGTGCCGATTTCGGCCAGGGCGTTGCCGAAGCGCCGGCCGGCCAGCACTTCGGCGTACAGGCGCTGTTGCTGCTCGGGGCTGGCATTCACCCGCAGCACTTCCAGGGCGTAGTAGTGGTTCTGCGGGATCTGCCCGATCGAGGCGTCGGCCTGGGCAATGCGTGCGACCACCTTGGCCAGGGTGGCGCTGGATACGCCAGCGCCGCCAAAAGCTTTGGGCACACTGATGCCCCACAGCCCGGATTGCACGAACAGGTCGAGTTCGGCGTGGGGCAGGCGGCGTTCGCGGTCGCGGGTGGCGCTTTCGGTGCGCAGTTGCTTGGCGATTTCTTCGGCGACTTCCAGGGCCTGGGCGTCGCTGGTGATAAGGGATGCGGTCATGGTGCTCTCCGGGCACAGGGGGCGCTTTGCGCCCCTTCGCGGGTAAACCCGCTCCCACAGGTACAGCACTGCTTTCAGGATCGGTGCGATCACTGTGGGAGCGGGTTCACCCGCGAAGGGCTGCGCAGCAGCCCCAAGGCTTTCAATCAGATCCAGGAATGGCGGGCGGGCAGGGTGCCGTTGAGGTAGTAGGCGCCGACCGCGTGGTACTTCCAGCGCACCGGGTCGTGCAGGGTGTGCACCCGGGCGTTGCGCCAGTGCCGGTCGAGGTTGAACTCGGCAAGGGTCGCGCGGCTGCCGGCCAGCTCGAACAGCTTTTCGCTGGCCTGCAGGGCAATCTCGGTGGTGAGCACCTTGGCTTCGGCCACGGCAATCGAGGCGCGGGCGGCGGCAGCGGCGTCGACGGGGCCGGCATTGACCTCGTCGAGCACCCGCGCGGCCTTGCGCAACAGCGCCTGGGCGGCATGCAGGTCGAGCTTCAGGCGGCCGATGTCGGCGATCACGTAGGGGTCATCGCTGGCGCGCTCGACCTTGGCCTCGATCCATGGCCGGGATTTTTCCCGCACGAATTGGATGGCATCGTCGATGGCGGCCTCGGCAATGCCGGCATCGATGGCGGCCTGTACCAGTTGCGAGGTGGCGCCCTGGATGTTCGGCACATCGCGCTGGCGCCAGTTGTCCAGCACCAGGTCGGCATCCACCGGCACCTGGTCCAGCAACACGGTGCCGCTGGCGGTGGTGCGCTGGCCGAAGCCCGACCAGTCGTCGACGATGCGCAGTCCCGGGCTGCCCCGGCGCACGAAGGCCAGGCGCTGGCGGCCTTCATCGTCCAGCGCCTTGACCGTCACCCAGTGGGCGAACAGGGCGCCGGTGGAATAGAACTTTTCACCGCTGATGGCAAAGCCCTCGCCCTTGCGGGTGATACGGGCTTTGAGCGTCAGGGTGTCCTTGGTGCCGCGCTCGGGCCCGGCATTGCCGATGCGCCAGCCGTCGAGCACGCTGCGGAAGATGGCTTCTTTCTGCGCCTCGGTGGCGGTCAGGCGCACCAGCTGCAGCATGCCGAAGTGGTTCTGCGGGATCTGCCCCAGGGCCGGGTCGGCGGCGCTGATCAGGCGAAATACTTCGGCGGTGGTTTCGAAGGAGACTTCCGGGCCGCCATAGGCCTTGGGCACGCTGATGCTGCCCAGGCCACTGCGGGTGAACTGCTCGATTTCAGCCCAGGGCAGTTTGCGCTGCTGGTCGCGGCGGGCGGCCTGCTGGCGGGCGACCTCGGCCAGTTCGCGGGCGGCTTGCAGGGCCTGGGCGTCATTGCGCAGCACCTTGGCCGGCAGCAGCAGGGGCGAGCTGTCGATATCGCTGGTAAACGGGGTAGTGGGTTGGCTGGACATCAGTGCCGCTCCCTGGCTGCACTCAATGCCCTGGCGTTGCGCACTGGGGTGATTGTGATCCTGACCATCGGTGACCTCACAAAATAGTTGGCGTCGCCTGGTGGTGGCGACGGACGATTGGTGGTCCGGTGGTCCGGTTCATATACCCTAATGGCTTATTAAAAGTTTATGAATTAACTTTTTGGAATATTGATAGAAGGGGAGTGGTGATGGGCGTGAGGGCCAAATCGCCGGCAAGCCGGCTCCTACAGGGGTACTCGATTCCACTGTAGGAGCCGGCTTGCCGGCGATGAGGGCGGTACAGGCTTACTCGGAGGCGGCGGTGCCGAGGAACTTGCTGAGGAACTGCCGGGTACGCTCTTGTTGAGGGTTGGCGAACAGCGCCTTGGCCTCCCCCTGCTCGACGATCACGCCCTTGTCGAAGAAGATCACCCGGTTGGCCACATCCCGGGCAAAGCTCATTTCGTGGGTGACGATGACCATGGTGCGTTTTTCTTCGGCCAGGCCGCGGATAGTCGCCAGCACCTCACCCACCAGCTCCGGGTCCAGCGCCGAGGTGGGTTCGTCGAACAGGATCACCTCCGGCTCCATGGCCAGCGCCCGGGCAATCGCCACGCGCTGTTGCTGGCCGCCGGACAGGCGCCGCGGGTAGGCGTCTTCGCGCCCGGCCAGGCCGACCTTGGCCAGCAGTTGCCGGCCCAGGGCGATGGCTTTTTCGCGGGGGGTCTTCTTGACGATCACCGGGCCCTCGATGACGTTGTCCAGGGCGGTGCGGTGGGGGAACAGGTTGAAGTTCTGGAACACGAACCCGGCCTGCTGGCGCAGGCGGCGGATCGCGTTCTGCTGGCCGCCCAGCGGGCGGTTGGCATCGATGCTGATGTCGCCGATCTGGATACGCCCGGCGTCGGGGGTTTCCAGCAGGTTCAGGCAGCGCAGGAAGGTGGTCTTGCCCGAGCCGCTGGGGCCGATGATGGCCACCACTTCGCCGGGCTGCACGGTCAGGTCGATGCCGTTGAGCACGGTCTGGCCCTTGAACCGCTTGGTCAGGCCTTCTACTACGATCATCTGTCAGTGCTCCTGGTCGTGCTGGTTGACCCGCGCTTCCATGCGGTTCTGGAAGTGCGCGAGGATGCTGCAGAGCACCCAGTAGATCACGGCCACCGCCACGTACATGGTGAACACTTCGAAGGTGCGCGCGGTAATCAGCTGCGCCTGGCGGAACAGCTCGGGCACCTGGATGGTAGCCGCCAGGGCGGTATCCTTGACCAGCGAGATGAAGCTGTTGCCCAGCGGCGGCAGCGCGGTGCGCAGCGCCTGGGGCAAAATCGCCCGGCGCATCGCCTGGGTGCGGGTCATGCCGATGCTGGCGGCGGCTTCCCACTGGCCGCGGTCGATCGAGGAGATCGCCGCGCGCAGGATTTCGCAGATGTACGCCGCCATGTTCAGCGACAGGCCGATCAGCGAGGCCGGGATCGGGTCGAGCTCGATACCGATCTGCGGCATGCCGAAGTAGATCACGAACAATTGCACCAGCAGCGGCGTGCCGCGAAAGAACGACACGTAGATACGCGCCAGCCAGTCCAGCGGCAGGATCTTCGACAGGCGCATCAGTGCCAGGGCAAAGCCCAGCAGCAGGCCGAAGAACATGCCGCCGACGCTGAGCAGCACCGTGTAGCCCGCGCCCTTGAGCAAAAAGGGCGCGGAGTCTTGAACGAGTTGCAGGCTCTCAGCAATCATTTGGTGACATCGGCACCAAAGTATTTCTCGGACAGCTTGGCCAGGGTGCCGTCAGCCTTGAGCTTGTCGATAGCCTTGTTGATGGCCGCCAGCAGCTCGGGCTCGCCCTTGCGCAGGGCCACGCCGCTTTCCAGGCGCGAGAAGGCTTCGCCGGCAAGCTGGGTGTCCTTGGCTTTTTGCGCGTATTCCAGCGCGGCCAGGCGGTCGATCAGGATGGCGTCTATACGGCCGTTGCGCAGGTCGGCGAACTTGCTCGGGTCGTCTTCGTAGGTGCGCACGTCAGCCTGCGGCACGTCCTTTTTCACCCACTGCTCGTAGTTGGTGCCCAGGCCCACACCGACCTTCTTGCCGGCCAGGTCTGCGGCTTTCTGGATGTTCAACTGCTCGGCCTTTTTCTTCAGGATCAGCGCCTGGATGCCAGAGATGGTGTAGGGCTCGGAGAAGTCGTACTTCTTCTTGCGCTCGTCAGAGATGGTCACCTGGTTGATCACCACGTCCAGGCGCTTGGACTCGAGTGCCGCGAGGATGCCGTCCCACTTGGTCGGCTGGACCTTGGCCTTGACTCCCAGCTCCTTGGCCAGCAGCTGCGACAGCTCCACTTCGAAGCCGGTCAGCTTGCCGTTTTCGTCCTGGAAGCTGAACGGTGGGTAGGTGCCTTCCAGGCCGACGTTGATCACGCCCTTTTCCTGGATGGTCTTCAGCTGTTCGCCGGCGAAGGCCTGGCCGAGCAGGCCGGTGCCCAGCAACAGGGCGAGGCTGGCGTTGAGAAGAGGTTTGGCGAATCTGGACATGTGTGGCCCCGCGCTTGTTGTGGAAGTAGTGGGTGGCAACTATAAAGCTGGGCCCTATAGGCCCGGAAATAATAAAAAAGCCGGTTGTTATTCCATGACTGCAGATTGCCATCCCGTGGCAGGGTTGAGGGTAGCCACGAATGGGCGCCCCGTCAGCGTTGCTTATGCCTGACTTAGCGCAGGATGGAATAAAGCGTTGTTTTTTCCAAGAGGGGGAATTGACGTATCGTGCATTGCATGTGGTCAGTTCCGGCCCTTTCGCGGGCAAGCCCGCTCCCACAGGGATCGTGTGGGAGCGGGCTTGCCCGCGAAAGGGCCGGTACAGGCAATAACAAGACAGATTGCCCACCCGGCAGGAGAACACCGTGAGCGAACACCCATCAACCGGCCAATGGCAGTTGCCCGGCATTGTCAGTGGCCTGCGCAGCGCCCGTGAGCAGTGGCGCAGCCGCAATGGCCGCAGCAGCGGCGAGCAGGGCGGGCGCGAGCTGCCGTCGCGCGAGGCGCTGCGCCAGATCCTCGAGCAACTGTGCGGTGCGCTGTTCCCCATGCGCCTGGGCCCGGTGGACCTGCGCGAAGAGAGCGAAGACTTTTACGTTGGCCACACGCTGGATACGGCGCTTACCGCGCTGCTGGCCCAGGCGCGCCTGGAACTGCGTTACGCCGCCCGCCACGGCAACACCGAGGTGGCGGACGTGGACGCCCACGCCCTGCGCCTGATCCAGGATTTTGCTGCCGCCCTGCCGGGCCTGCGCGTGCTGCTGGACACCGACGTGCTGGCCGCCTACCACGGCGACCCGGCGGCGCGCAGCGTCGACGAGGTGCTGCTGTGCTACCCGGGCATCCTGGCGATCATCCACCACCGCCTGGCGCATCACCTGTACCGCGCCGGCCTGCCGCTGCTGGCGCGTATCAGCTCGGAGCTGGCGCACTCGGCCACCGGCATCGACATCCACCCCGGCGCGCAGATCGGCCAGAGCTTCTTCATCGACCATGGCACTGGGGTGGTGATCGGCGAGACCGCGATCATCGGGGAGCGGGTGCGCATCTACCAGGCCGTTACCCTGGGCGCCAAGCGCTTCCCCAGCGACGAGTCGGGCACCCTGCACAAGGGCCTGGCACGCCACCCGATCGTCGAGGACGACGTGGTGATCTATGCCGGTGCGACCATCCTTGGGCGCATCACCATCGGCCAGGGTTCGACCATTGGCGGCAACGTCTGGCTGACCCGCAGCGTGCCGGCAGACAGCAACATTACCCAGGCCAATCTGCAGCTGGATTGTGAGGGCAAAAAAGCGCTCTAGCCTGGTGGGTATGGCACGTGGGAGCGGGCTTGCCCCGCGATTGTGATGGTCGGCCTGACATCGCAATCGCGGGGCAAGCCCGCTCCCACAATGTATCTGGCGCATCGCTCCGCCCGGCGGCATTGGGTCGCATTGAAATCCATTCCATGTTTAACTTGAACGCTTGTTCAATGAAAAACGCTGGTCCATTGCCGGTGTTCAACAGGAGGGATTGCCTTTGCTGAACCCGTTCAATCCGTACCTTACGTCGTTCGACGGGGTGCGCCACCCATGAGTGCACCAACCCCATCCCTTGCCAGCGGCAAGATCCGCATGAACCCCCCGGTGTTCTACTTCGCGGCAAGTTTCATCCTCATCTTCGGCCTGGTGGTCATCGCCTTCCCGCAAGCCTCCGGCGAGTGGCTGCTGGCCGCGCAAAACTGGGCGGCCAACACGGTCGGCTGGTACTACATGCTGGCCATGACCCTGTACCTGGTGTTCGTGGTGGTCACCGCGCTGTCCGGTTACGGCAAGATCAAGCTGGGCGCCGACCATGACGAACCCGAGTTCAGCTACCTGTCCTGGGCCGGCATGCTGTTTGCCGCCGGCATCAGCATCACGCTGTTCTTCTTCTGCGTGTCGGAACCTCTGACCCACATGCTGCAGCCGCCGGTGGGCGAGGCCGGCACGGCCGAGGCCGGGCGCCAGGCGATGCAGATCCTGTTCCTGCACTGGGGCCTGCACGGCTGGGGCGTGTTCGCCTTCGTCGGCATGGCCCTGGCCTACTTTGCCTACCGCCACAACCTGCCGCTGGCGCTGCGCTCGGCGCTGTACCCGCTGATCGGCAAGCGCATCAATGGGCCGATCGGCTACGCGGTGGACGGCTTTGGCATCATCGCCACGGTGTTCGGCCTGGGCGCCGACATGGGCTTTGGTGTGCTGCACCTGAACGCAGGCCTGGACTACCTGTTCGGCATCAGCCACAGCCAGTGGGTGCAAGTGCTGCTGATCACCCTGATGATGGGCGCGGCGGTGGCCGTTGCCGTGGCCGGGGTCGAGAAAGGCGTGCGGGTGATGAGCGACATCAACTTGTTCCTGGCCTGTGCGCTGCTGCTGTTCGTGCTGTTTGCCGGGCCCACCCAGCACCTGTTCAACACCCTGATCCAGAACCTCGGTGACTACCTCGGTGCCTTGCCGCGCAAGAGCTTCGATGTGTACGCCTATGGCGAGCAGCGCGACTGGCTGGGCGGCTGGACGGTGTTCTACTGGGCCTGGTGGATTGCCTGGGCGCCGTTCGTGGGGCTGTTCATCGCGCGTATTTCCCGCGGGCGCACCATCCGCGAGTTCGTCTTCGGCGTGCTGCTGATCCCGCTGGGCTTCACCCTGGCGTGGATGTCGATCTTCGGCAACAGCGCCCTGGACCAGGTGATCAACCACGGCATGGCTGCGCTGGGCCAGTCGGCCCTCGACAACCCGTCGATGAGCCTGTACCTGCTGCTGGAAACCTACCCCTGGAGCAAGACGGTGATCGCCGTGACGGTGTTCATCAGCTTCGTGTTCTTCGTCACCTCGGCCGACTCCGGCACGGTGGTGCTGTCGACGCTGTCGGCCAAGGGCGGTGGTGCGGATGAAGACGGCCCGAACTGGTTGCGCATCTTCTGGGGCGCCATGACCGCGCTGATCACCAGCGGCTTGCTGTTCGCTGGGAGCATCGATTCGCTGAAATCTGCCGTGGTGCTGACCTCGCTGCCGTTCTCGCTGATTTTGCTGTGCATGATGTGGGGGCTGCACAAGGCCTTCTACCTCGAGAGCCAGCGGCAGATCGCGCAGATGCACTCGCTGGCACCGTTCGCCCAATCGCGGCGCGGCCGCGGCGGCTGGCGCCAGCGCCTGAGCCAGGCGGTGCACTTCCCGTCACGGGACGAGGTGTACCGCTTCATGGACGACGTGGTGCGCCCGGCGATTACCGAGGTGCGCGAGGTGTTCGAGCAGAAGGGCCTGGTGCTGGTGACCCAGGACGACCCGAGCCACGACAACGTCAGCCTGAAGGTTGGCCATGGCGAGGAGCAGCCGTTCATCTACCAGGTGCAGATGCGCGGCTACTTCACCCCGTCGTTCGCCCTCGGTGGGCTGGGCACCCAGGACTTGAAGAACCGCCGCTATTACCGCGCCGAGGTGCACCTGAGCGAAGGCAGCCAGAACTACGACCTGGTGGGCTACAGCAAGGAGCAGATCATCAACGACATCCTCGACCAGTACGAGCGGCATATGCAGTATCTGCATCTGGTCCGCTAATACCTGTACCGGCCTCTTCGCGGGCAAGCCCGCTCCCACAGGAAACGCACAGTTCCTGAATGCTGTGCAACACCTGTGGGAGCGGGTTTACCCGCGAAGAGGCCGGAACAGGAAACGCTTCAGAACGGCGCATCCCCCAGGATCGTCGCCCGGTGCATCACCCGCCGATTGGGCCGGTAGTCATCCACCGCAAAATGCTGGGTCACGCGGTTGTCCCAGAACGCCACGTCGTTCTCCTGCCAACGCCAGCGAATGCTGAACTCCGGCCGCGTGGCGTGGGTGAACAGCAGCTTCAGCAACGCCTCGCTTTCCAGCTCGCTCAATTCGTTGATCCGCGTGGTGAACCCCTCGTTGACGAACAACGCCTTGCGCCCGCTCACCGGGTGGGTGCGCACCACCGGGTGCGACAGCGGCGGGTTGTTGCGCCGGGTGGCTTCCCAGCGTGCCAGGTCTTCGGCGGTGGTGCCGAAGCGCTCCAGCGGGAACGACTTGGTGAAGTCGTGGGTGGCGGTGAGCCCGTCGAGCAGTTGCCGTAGCGGCGCCGACAATGCCTCGAAAGCCGCGATGCCGCTGGCCCACAGGGTGTCGCCGCCAAAGGCCGGCAGCTGCTTGGCACTGAGCACCGCACCCAGCGCCGGGGTTGGCAGGAAGGTCACATCGGTGTGCCACACGGCGTTGTCGCGCACGTCGGTCACTGCGGTGTCGAGGATCAGCACCTGTGGCGTTTCCGGCACGTTGGGGTAGATCGGGTGAATGTGCAGGTCGCCAAAGCGTGCGGCGAAGCGTGCCTGCTGCTCAGGGGTGATCGGTTGGTCGCGGAAAAACAGCACCTGGTGCTGCAGCAGCGCTTGTTCGATGGCGTCGCGCTGGGCTGCGGTGATTTCGCGGCTGATGTCGACGCCGCTGATTTGCGCGCCGAGGGCGGGGCTCAAGGGGGTGATGGTCAGGCTCATGCTCGGTCTCATCTGAAATTGTGCAGTCTTTGTAGGAGCGGCCTTGTGTCGCGAAAGGGGCGCGCAGCGCCCCCAGGTTTTCAGCATCGCAGCAGAAAATGCCGGGGCCGCGTTGCGGCCCTTTCGCGACACAAGGCCGCTCCTACACCGGGTCGATCCAGGGGTCAGTGGCTCTGGCCGTGCCAGGGCACCAGCTTGCGCTGCAGGGCGCGCAGGCCCATTTCCAGGGCGAAGGCGATCAGCGCAATCAGCAGGATGCCCAGCACCACCACGTCGGTGACCAAAAACTGCGCCGCCGACTGCACCATGAAGCCCAGGCCGCTGGTGGCGGCGATCAGTTCGGCGGCCACCAGGGTCGACCAGCCCACACCCAGGCCGATGCGGATGCCGGTGAGAATGTCCGGCAGGGCGCTGGGCAGGATCACGTGGCGGATCAGCTGCGCCTTGCTGGCGCCCAGCGACTGCGCGGCGCGCAGCTTGGCCGGGTCGACCGTGCGCACGCCGGTGGCGGTGGCGATGGCGATCGGGGCAAAGATCGCCAGATAAATCAGCAGCACCTTCGACAGCTCGCCGATGCCGCACCAGATCACGATCAACGGCAGGTAGGCCAGCGGCGGGATCGGCCGGTAGAACTCGATCAGCGGGTCGAGGATGCCGCGGGCCACGCGGTTGTAGCCGATGGCGATGCCCACCGGGATGGCAGTCAAGGTTGCGGCTATCAGCGCCAGGCCGATGCGCCCAAGGCTTGCGCCCAGGTGCTGCCACAGGCTGGCATCCATGTAGCCCTGGGTGAGCAGGCTCCAGCCCTTGGCGGCGATGTCGGCGGGCGAGGGCAGGAACAGCGGCTCGACCCAGCCGGCGGCGGTGACCAGCCACCAGGCCACCAGCAGGCTGGCCAGGGTCAGGGTGCTGATCCAGCGGGTGGACAGGCTGCGCGCCGGCTTGGCAGCAGGCGGCAGGTGGGGTTCGCGTTTGCCGGCAAGCGGCAGGTCCAGGCTGCTCATGGGCGCTCCTGCAGGCTTTGGCGTTGGGAGAACACGCGGGCCAGTACGTGCTCGCGGGTTTCGATGAAACGTGGGTCGGACTTGATCGCCCGGGCCGGTTCACCGGCGGCGTAGCGCTGGCCGAAGTCCAGTCGCAGGCGCTCGACCACGCGCCCCGGGTTGGGCGCCAGCAGCACCAGTTCGGTGGCCAGGAACACCGCCTCTTCGATGTCGTGGGTGATCAGGAACACCGGCTTTGCGGTGCGCTGCCACACCTGCAGCAGCAGCTCTTGCATCTGCTCGCGGGTGAAGGCGTCGAGGGCGCCGAATGGCTCGTCCATCAGCAGCACTCGCGGGTCGGCGGCCAGCGCCCGGGCCAGGCCCACGCGCTGTTTCTGCCCGCCAGACAGCTGCCAGATGCGTCGTTCGGCGAAGCCGTCCAGGTCGACCAGCTTGAGCATTTCGCGGGCCTTGGCCTCGCGCTGCGGGCGGGGCACGCCGGCAAGCTGCAGGCCGAAGGCGACGTTGCCCAGCACGTTCTGCCAGGGCAGCAGGGCGTCGTCCTGGAACACCACACCGCGTTCGGCGCCGGGGCCTTGCACCGGCACGCCGTCCAGGCTGATGCGCCCGGCGCTGGGGCTGACGAAACCGGCGATCAGGTTGAGCAGTGAGGTCTTGCCGCTGCCGGAAGGCCCGAGGGCCACCAGCAGCTGGCGAGGGCCCAGCGCGAGGTTGATGTCGGCCAGCACCGGGGTGCTGGCGCCGGGGTACTGTGCGCTGATGCGCTCCAGCTCGAGCAAGGCCATGACGGGCTCCGGTCTTCGGGCGAAAGGTCGCCGGTCTGAAGTGATTTCAATGGGGCTGCTTTGCAGCCCTTTCGCGGCGCAAGGCCGCTCCTACATCAGGCCGTCGCGGCCTGGGTTCAGTTGGGCAGGTACTGCTTGCTGACGTAGGGCGCGTAGTCCGGCAGCACCGCGTCGACCTTGCCCTGTTGCTTGAGGAAGGTGGCAGTGTCGGTCAGCGCCTGGGTGGTCGGCGCGCCGAGGGCGTTGGCCTGGTCGGCGGCCAGCGGGTAGACGTTGCCTTGCAGCAGCAGCGGGATGTCAGCCGGCTTGGCGCCGGACAGCTTGGCCAGCTTGGCGACGTTGTCCGGGTTGGCCAGCCAGGCTTGCGGGTCCTTTCGGTAGTCGGCGTAGGCGTCGAGGGTCACCTTGGCGAAGGCCTTGACCACGTCCGGGTGTTTGGCGGCGAAGTCCTTGCGCACGATCCAGGCGTCGAAGGTGGGCGCGCCTTTGGCGGCCAGTTCACCCGAGGTGATCAGCACCTTGCCGTTTTCCTTGGCCACGCCCAGGGCCGGGTCCCACACGTAGGTGGCGTCGATGTCGCCGCGCTTCCAGGCGGCGATGATCGCCGGCGGGGCCAGGTTGAGGATCTGCACCTTGGACGGGTCGATGTTCCAGCTCTTGAGCGCAGCCAGCAGGCTGTAGTGGCCGGTGGAAACGAACGGCACGGCGACCTTCTTGCCGATCAGGTCCTGCGGGGTCTTGATGCTGTCGCGGGCCACCAATGCTTCGCCTGCGCCAATCTGCGTGGCGATCAGAAAGGTTTCCACCGGCAGCTTGCGGGTGGCGGCGGCGGCCAGGGGGCTGGAGCCGAGGTAGCCGATCTGCACGTCGCCGCTGGCCACCGCGGTGATCACATCGGCGCCGTTGTCGAACTTGCGCCAGTCGATGCTGGCCTTGCTGGCTTTTTCGTAGTCGCCGTCCACCTGGGCCACCTTGGCCGGGTCGACGGTGGTCTGGTAGGCGACGGTCAGGTCGGCAGCCTGGGCCAGCCAGCTGGCGCTGGCGAGGGTCAGGGCGGCGAACAGGCGCAGCGGAGTGTGCGGGATCATGGTGGACCTCTCGTCAGGCAATTGGGTTGGATGACGAAAAGGCTAAATGATCTAATAAATGTAAAATAAATAACTTTTTTGCATTAGCTTAAAAGCCAATAGCTGTAGCGCTGTGGGCTGCATCTGTGGGAGCGTGCTTGCCTCGCGACGGGGCCGGCAAAGGCGCTATCGCGGGGCAAGCCCGCTCCCACGATGCGCCTTTCGGGTGGCGTAACCGGGAGACCCTGCTAGCCTCTTTCGGCCGTGCCTTGGGGATCCTGGCGCACGCCAGGCAGGCAAACGTTTTCACATAACCTAAAGGTATGATTGACCTCGTCGATACAACTTTAGGTAGTAAAGGTTCCAAAGTTATTCCGTAAAAATCTTAGAGATTCACAAAACGGTCATTTTGGATTTATAGGATTGTCATTATCCTGTAGCGCAGGTGGCGGGTTAGACCAAAGTCGCGAATCGACCGTTAGCGGTTGACTAAGCGGTCACGCTTTTGGGCTAAATCGCCAATCCGGGTGAGTGGGGCCTCAGATCCTGCCACTTGAGACGCACAAAAATTAGAACGTAGAGGAGCAAAGCATGTACAAGTCCAGCCTGGCCCTGGCCGTGGCAATGGGGGTTCTCGCCCAACAAGCAGGCGCTGCCGGTTTCATCGAAGACAGCAAGCTGTCGGTGAGCTCGCGCACCATGTACTTCAACAACGACACTCGCGAAAACAACGTGAAGGACAACCGTGAGTCGGGTCAGGGCTTCAAGCTCGACTACATCTCCGGTTTCACTGAAGGTACCGTTGGTTTCGGTGTCGACGCTCAGGCTCTGTGGGGTATTCACCTCGACGGCGGCCGTGGCAAGCACCCGGACAACAGCAGCTTCTTCCCAAGCGACAGCGACGGTTCGGCCGCCAGCCAGTGGGCTCGTTTCGGTGCCAACGCCAAGGCTCGCTTCTCGAAGACCGAAGCTCACTTCGGTAGCGCTCTGGCGCCAATGCTGCCAATCCTCGTTTCCAACGATGGTCGTCTGCTGCCGCAAACCTTCGAAGGTGCAACCATCACCTCGAAAGAAATCGACAACCTGACCATCAACGCCGGTCAGCTGACCCACGCCATGGGCCGTGCTTCGAGCAACCGTACTGGCCTGTCGGTCAACGGCGCGACCGCTGACAGCAACAAGTTCCGCTACGGCGGCCTGGACTACAAGCTCACTCCAGACCTGACCCTGCAGTACTACTACTCGAACCTGGAAGACTTCTACAAGCAGCACTTCCTGGGTGCTACCCACGTCTTCAAGATCGCTGACGACCAGTCGTTCAAGACCGACCTGCGCTACTTCGACAGCAGCAGCGACGGCAAGAACGGCGACGGCGGCGCCTACGCCTTCAACAATAACAGCGGCTATGCCAAGCACGCCGGTGAAGTTGACAACAAAACCTGGTCCGCCATGTTCACCTACACCTTGGGCGGCCACGCGCTCATGCTGGGTCACCAGCGTGTCAGCGACGACGGCGGCTTCGTCTGGCTGAACCAAGGCTCTGTGCGCGACGGTAACGGCCGTCCGGAAGGCGCCGGCGGTGCGAGCTTCTACCTGTTCACCGACAGCATGATCAACCAGTTCGCCAAGGCCGGTGAAAACACCACCTTCGGTCAGTACTCGTATGACTTCGCTGGCCTGGGCGTACCTGGTCTGAAGGCTTCGGTTGCTTACCTGCGTGGTGAAGACGGCCGCAATGCCAACGGCAACGGTACCTTCAGCGAGTGGGAACGCGACGCGCGTATCGACTACGTGCTGCAGCAAGGCACCCTCAAAGGCCTGGGCTTCAGCCTGCGCCAGGGCGTCTACCGTGGTACTGGCGCCAGCTCCCTGGCTGACCAGGACCAGACCCGCTTCATCGTGAACTACACTTACAGCTTCCTGTAAGCCGTAGCCTCACAAAAAAAGCCTCGCCTAGTGCGAGGCTTTTTTGTGCCTGCGTTTTCGTATGCAATTAAGTTATAAATAAATCGATATTTATTCTTTTTGTTTTCATTCGAGAACAGGCACATTGAACCCATACAGGCCAGACACAGCACAGGAGCCGCTTCCATGAGCCTCAAACTCGGCGACATCGCCCCAGACTTCGAACAGGATTCCAGCGAAGGCAAGATCCGTTTCCACGAGTGGCTGGGCAACAGCTGGGGCGTGCTGTTCTCCCACCCGGCCGACTTCACCCCGGTGTGCACCACCGAGCTGGGCCTGACCGCCAAGCTCAAGGATGAATTCGCCAAGCGCGGGGTCAAGGCCATTGCCCTGTCGGTGGACCCGGTGGACTCGCACCACAAGTGGATCGAGGATATCAACGAGACCCAGAACACCGTGGTCAACTTCCCGATCATCGCCGACGCCGACCGCAAGGTGTCCGACCTGTACGACCTGATTCATCCCAACGCCAGCGACACCCTCACGGTGCGCTCGCTGTTCGTCATCGACCCGAACAAGAAGGTGCGCCTGACCATCACCTACCCGGCCAGTACCGGGCGCAACTTCAACGAGATCTTGCGGGTGATCGACTCGCTGCAACTGACCGACAACCACAAGGTGGCCACGCCAGGTAACTGGCAGGACGGCGACGACGTGGTGATCGTGCCGTCGCTCAAGGACGAAGACGAAATCAAGCAGCGCTTCCCGAAAGGTTACCGGGCGGTGAAACCCTACCTGCGGCTGACCCCGCAACCGAATCGTTGATGCATTCCTCGTTGTATTGCTCTTAGCCATAGCAGGGATTTTCGGGCCGTTTCGACGGCCCTTTTTTATGGCTGGACGCCGGACCCTCTGTAGGAGCGGCCTTGTGTCGCGAAAGGGCCGCGAAGCGGCCCCGAGATCTTGGTTTCATGCAGGATCGTCGGGGCCGCTTTGCGGCCCTTTCGCGACACAAGGCCGCTCCTACAGTGATTGATCTGTATAGTCTGTAATCGAATAAACAAATGAAAAAATATGATTTATAGATATATATAACAAGCTGTTAATGTCACTTCCATCCAGCGGGGCCAACCCCTCGCGGCCCTGCAAACGAATCGAAGGAAGCGCTTTCAATGCTGGTTGTTTCTGTCGGTGGTAGCCCCAGTCTTCGTTCACGCTCCGGCGTGCTGCTCGAGCGTTCGCGCGACTGGCTGCAAGAGCGCGGCGTTGAAGTGGTGACCTTCCAGGTGCGCGAATTCAGCGCCGAAGACCTGCTGCACGCGCGCTTCGACAGCCCGCAGGTGCGCCACTTCAACGAGCTGGTGGCCCAGGCCGATGGCCTGGTGGTCGCCACCCCGGTGTACAAGGCCTCGTTCGCCGGCGCCCTTAAGACCCTGCTCGACCTGCTGCCCGAGCGCGCCCTGGAGCACAAGGTGGTGCTGCCGGTGGCCACCGGCGGCAGCATCGCCCACATGCTCGCCGTGGACTACGCCCTCAAGCCCGTGCTGTCGGCCCTCAAGGCGCAGGAGACCCTGCAAGGGATCTTCGCCGACGACAGCCAGATCGCCTACGGCGAAGGCGGCAAGCCCGCACAGTTGTCGCAAGCGCTGGAACAGCGCCTGCTGGATTCGCTGGAAACCTTCCACAGCGCCCTGGCGCGCCGGCCCAAGCCGGTTGCCCCGGGCGTGTTGAACGAACGCCTGCTCAGCGCCCGCTGGAGCATCTGAGCCACCGCCACACCCGCTTCACCGTTGTCCCACCTTACTCGCCCGTCAACGAGGCAAGCAGGTGCTACCCGAACCCACTCGCACAGGAGAGCGCCATGCGCACAGTCTTCTTGCGTCGCGGTCTGGTCGCCCTGTTTGCGGCGGCTGTGTCCTTCGGCGCCATCACCCAAGCCCAGGCCGAGAGCCTGCGCATCGGTTACCAGAAATACGGCACCCTGGTGCTGCTCAAAGCCAAGGGCTCGCTGGAAAAGCGCCTGAAAGCGCAGGGCATCGACGTGCAATGGACCGAGTTCCCCGGCGGCCCGCAGCTGCTCGAAGGGCTCAATGTCGGTTCCATCGACTTCGGCGTTACCGGCGAAACCCCGCCGGTGTTCGCCCAGGCCGCTGGTGCCGACCTGCTGTACGTCGCTTATGAGCCGCCAGCGCCCCACAGCGAGGCGATCCTGGTGCCCAAGGGCTCGCCGATCCAGTCGGTGAAGGAGCTCAAGGGCAAGAAGGTCGCCCTGAACAAGGGCTCCAACGTGCACTACCTGTTGGTGCGCGCCCTGGAAGACGCAGGCCTGAAATATAGCGACATTCAGCCCGTGTACCTGCCACCGGCCGACGCCCGCGCCGCCTTCGAACGTGGCAGCGTCGATGCCTGGGTGATCTGGGACCCGTACCAGGCCGCCGCCGAACAGCAGCTGCAGGCCCGCACCCTGCGTGATGGTAAGGGCCTGGTCGACAACCACCAGTTCTACCTGGCCACCCGCAACTACGCCACCCAGCACCCGGCGGTCATCAGTGCGCTGATCGACGAAGTACGTGCGGTGGGCGAATGGTCCCAGGCCAACCCGCAGCAGGTCACCGACCAGGTGGCGCCGCTGCTCGGCCTGCCCGCCGACATCACCCTGACCTCGGTGAAACGCCAGGGCTACGGCGCTGCGCCGCTGACCCCGGAGGTGATCGCCGCACAGCAGAAGATCGCCGACACCTTCCAGGCCCTGAAGCTGATTCCCAAGCCCTTGAGCATCAAGGACGTGATCTGGACACCCCCGGCCAAGGTCGCCAGCGCGCCTTGAACCCTTTGCCTGCGCCGGGGCGCCGCCCCGGCCTTGCCACCCTTGAGGAGACAACTCCAATGAGCCTGAACATCTTCTGGTTTCTTCCCACCCACGGTGACGGCAAGTACCTGGGCACCAACGAAGGCGCCCGCGCCGTCGACCATGGCTACCTGACGCAGATCGCCCAGGCCGCCGACCGCCTCGGTTTCGGTGGCGTGCTGATTCCCACCGGGCGGTCCTGCGAGGACTCCTGGCTGGTCGCCGCGTCGTTGATCCCGGTGACCGAGCGCCTGAAATTCCTCGTGGCCCTGCGCCCGGGCATCATTTCGCCGACCGTTGCCGCGCGCCAGGCCGCGACGCTTGACCGCCTGTCCAATGGCCGCGCGCTGTTCAATCTGGTGACCGGCGGCGACCCGGACGAGCTGGCCGGCGACGGCCTGCACCTGAACCACCAGGAGCGCTACGAAGCTTCGGTCGAGTTCACCCGCATCTGGCGCAAGGTGCTCGAAGGCGAGGTGGTCGACTACGACGGCAAGCACATCCAGGTACAGGGCGCCAAGCTGCTCTACCCGCCGATCCAGCAACCGCGCCCGCCGCTGTACTTTGGTGGCTCGTCCGACGCCGCCCAGGACCTGGCTGCCGAGCAGGTCGAGCTGTACCTGACCTGGGGCGAGCCGCCGGCCGCCGTGGCCGAGAAGATCGCCCAGGTGCGCGAGAAGGCCGCAGCCCAAGGCCGTGAAGTACGTTTTGGCATTCGCCTGCATGTGATCGTGCGCGAAACCAATGAAGAAGCCTGGGCCGCCGCCGACAAGCTGATTTCGCACCTGGACGACGACACCATCGCCCGTGCCCAGGCCTCGCTCGCACGCTTCGACTCGGTAGGCCAGCAGCGCATGGCCGCCCTGCATGGCGGCAACCGCGACAAGCTGGAAGTCAGCCCCAACCTGTGGGCCGGCGTCGGCCTGGTGCGCGGCGGTGCCGGCACCGCGCTGGTCGGCGATGGCCCGACTGTGGCGGCGCGGGTCAAGGAGTACGCCGCCCTGGGCATCGATACCTTCATCTTCTCCGGTTACCCGCACCTTGAAGAGTCGTACCGCGTGGCCGAGTTGCTGTTCCCGCACATCGACGTGAACCGCCCTGAGCAACCCAAGAGCGGCGGCTATGTGAGCCCGTTCGGCGAAATGGTCGCCAACGACATCCTGCCCAAAGCCGTGTCGCAGAGTTGAGGGCGGGGTCATGAGCAGTTCAACTTCTAACACCTGGTCCAAGCGCCTGGCGCCCTGGGCCCTGCCGTTGGCGCTGCTGGCGGTCTGGCAACTGGCCGTGAGTGCCGGCTGGCTGTCGACGCGCATCCTGCCGGCCCCAAGCGCTGTGATCAGCGCCGGCGTGGAGCTGGTGCGCAGCGGCGAAATCTGGACCCACCTGGCCATCAGCGGCTGGCGTGCCGGCGTCGGCTTTGTCATCGGTGGCAGCCTGGGGCTGCTGCTGGGCTTTATCACCGGGCTTTCCAACTGGGGCGAGCGCCTGCTGGACAGCTCGGTGCAGATGATCCGCAACGTGCCGCACCTGGCGCTGATTCCGTTGGTGATCCTGTGGTTCGGCATCGACGAGTCGGCAAAGATCTTCCTGGTGGCGCTGGGGACCTTGTTCCCCATCTACCTCAACACTTATCACGGCATCCGCAACGTCGACCCGGCGTTGGTGGAGATGGCGCGCAGCTACGGGCTGTCGGGCTTCTCGCTGTTCCGCCAGGTGATCCTGCCCGGTGCGCTGCCTTCGATCCTGGTCGGCGTGCGCTTTGCCCTGGGCTTCATGTGGCTGACGCTGATCGTGGCCGAGACCATTTCGGCCAGCTCCGGCATCGGCTACCTGGCGATGAACGCCCGTGAGTTCCTGCAAACCGACGTGGTGGTGCTGGCCATCGTGCTCTATGCCGTGCTCGGCAAACTGGCCGACCTGGCCGCCCGCGGTTTGGAGCGTGTGTGGCTGCGCTGGCACCCGGCGTACCAGGTGGCGAAAAAGGAGGGCGCATGATGACCGTGCTCAACGAACAGCCGCCACGCCTGCTGCGTGGTATCCCGCTGGCCGCGAACGGCCTGCGCAAAACCTTCGGCCAGCGTGAAGTACTGCGGGGTATCGACCTGCACATTCCGGCCGGGCAATTCGTCGCCATTGTCGGGCGCAGCGGTTGTGGCAAGAGCACCTTGCTGCGCCTGCTGGCCGGGCTCGACCTACCCAGCGCCGGCGAGTTGCTGGCCGGTGCCGCGCCGCTGGCCGAGGCCCGCGAGGAAACCCGCCTGATGTTCCAGGATGCACGCCTGCTGCCGTGGAAGAAGGTGATCGACAACGTTGGCCTGGGCTTGTCTGGCGACTGGCGCCAGCGCGCCCTGGACGCCCTGGAAGCCGTCGGCCTGGCCGACCGCGCCAACGAGTGGCCGGCGGCGTTGTCCGGTGGCCAGAAGCAGCGCGTGGCCCTGGCCCGGGCGCTGATCCACCAGCCGCGCCTGCTGCTGCTGGACGAGCCGCTGGGGGCGCTGGATGCCCTGACCCGTATCGAGATGCAGCAACTGATCGAGCGCCTGTGGCGCCAGCACGGCTTCACCGTGCTGCTGGTCACCCACGACGTCAGCGAAGCCGTCGCCGTGGCCGACCGGGTGATCTTGATCGAGGACGGCGCCGTCGGCCTGGACCTCAGCGTCGACCTGGCAAGGCCCAGGGCGCGTGGTTCGCACCGCCTGGCTGCGCTTGAAAGCGAAGTGCTCAACCGTGTTCTGTCCGCCCCGGGCACCCCGCCCGAGCCGGAACCTGTAGCCCCTTTGCCCACGCAACTGCGTTGGGCGCACTGAATGACTCACTCAACAGACCGAAGCCAAACAGAAGGAATGAGACCATGACCATCAAAGCCATCAACGTACGCAACCAGTTCAAAGGCACCGTGAAGGAAATCCTCGAAGGCCCGGTACTGTCGGAAATCGACGTGCAGACCGCCTCCGGTATCGTCACCTCGGTAATTACCACCCGTTCGGTGAAGGAGCTGGAGTTGCAGGTGGGCAGCGAAGTGATCGCCTTCGTCAAATCGACCGAGGTGTCCATCGCCAAGCTGTGATGGTGCTGAGAGAAGCCGGGGCTGCGTTGCAGCCCTTCGCGGGCAAGCCCGCTCCCACAGGGCTGACGACAGGTCTGAAACCTGCGCTGAACCTGTAGGAGCGGGCTTGCCCGCGAAGGGCCGCAAAGCGGCCCCTGCAATTTCAGGCTGGGCGCTTGGCCAGAAACGGTGGCAGGTACAGCCCCAGGTACGCCTCGAACACGCGCATGCCTTCCTCGGCCATACGTGGGGTGATCTGCTCGTGCAGCTGCATCGAGCGGGCATACACCCGGTCGCTCAGCTCCATGGCCAGGGCGAACACGTCGACATCGGTCGGCATCACCGGCAAGTGGAAGTGCTGGCCGAACAGCTTGTGCATCAGCTCGCCCAGTTCCATGTCGTGCTGGCGGTCGGCCTGCACCACTTCGCTCAGGCCATGCTGGGCGAGGATCAACTGCCGCGCAGCGGCATCCTCGTTGTAGATGTCCAGCATGCGCTGTTCGATCAGCCGCGACAGGCCGTGCCAGGTGCTGAATGCGGCACTGTCGATGGGTGCGCTCAAGGCCTCACGGAAGGCCCGATGCACGTCGGCAGTCAGCGCCTCGAGCAACGCCGGCACGCTGGCGAAGAAGTGGTACACCGACGACGGCGGGATCTGCGCCCGTTCCGCCACGCTGTAGATCGACAGCCCCGCTACCCCTTGCCCGGCCAGCAGCTCGCGCGCTGCCGCCAGGATCGCCTCGATCCTGGCCTGGCTGCTGGCGCGCGGTTTGCGCGGGGTAGGGGCAGGGCGGTTCATCAGTTGCTGATGGCCAGGATGCTGGCCTGGTAGGCACCGACGAACAGGTCGAAGTCACCGACTTCTTCCTGCTCGAGCTCCGACTGCTTGGCCAGCGATTCGCGGGCCAGGGTTTCGAAAGCCTGTTGCTGCTCGATGCTCAGCGGCTGCTCGCGGAAGGTTTCGGCATGCAGGCGGCTTTGGCGCAGGGAGAACTGCACGAAGGTCTCGTCGTGTTCGGTCATGCGCGCCAGCACCTGGGCGGACGGGGTCAGCGAGGCGTCGTCGACCTTGGCTTGCTGGGCCTCCAGGGCCTTGGCGTGCTCGGTGCCGCCTTGGGCCTTGTCGAGCAGGTCTGCCAATTGGCCTATGCGACCGATCAGGTCGGTGGCCCATTCGCGCAGGCCGACAGACTGGCCGTCACGCTGCAGCTCGAGGCCCGGGCGGCGGCCTTCCTTGACCACGGTCAGGAAGTTGTTGGTGCACTGGCCGCATTCACCGTTGTCCAGTTGCGGGCTGTCTTCCAGCGCGCAGAACAGCAGGAAGGCGTCGAGGAAGCGCGCCTCGGTGATATCGATACCCACCGGCAGGAACGGGTTGATGTCCAGGCAGCGCACTTCGACGTATTGCACGCCGCGCGAAGTCAGGGCCTGGATCGGCCGCTCGCCGGTGTAGGTGACGCGCTTGGGGCGGATGTTCGAGTAGTACTCGTTCTCGATCTGCAGGATGTTGGTATTCAGCTGCACCCACTCGCCATCCACGTGCGTGCCCACCTCGACATAGGGCGGGTACGGCGTGCCGACGGCCTTGCGCAGGCTGTCGGTGTAGCTGGCCAGGTTGTTGTAGCAAGGCGTAAGGCCCGCCTGGGCGTTGCTCTGGTAACCCAGGTCGCTCATACGCAGGCTGGTGGCGTAGGGCAGGTACAGGGTTTCGCCGTCCAGCTCTTCGAGCTGGTGCGGGCGGCCACGCAGGAAGCCCTTGTCCAGCGTGGGCGATGCGCCGAACAGGTACATCAACAGCCAGCTGTAGCGGCGGAAGTTGCGAATCAGCGCGATGTACGCCGAGGACTGGTAATCGCGGTCGTCTTCACTGCTGCCTTCTTCGGCGCGCAGCAACGGCCACAGCGCTTCGGGCAGCGAGAAGTTGTAGTGAATGCCGGCGATGCACTGCATGGTGCGCCCGTAACGCAGGGCCAGGCCCTTGCGGTACACGTGCTTGAGCTTGCCGATGTTGGAGGTGCCGTACTCGGCGATCGGGATGTCTTCCTCGGCCGGCAGGGCGCAAGGCATCGACGGGCTCCACAGGTATTCGTCGCCCAGCTTGCTGTAGACGAAGCGGTGCACCTGCTCGAGGCTTTCGAGCACCTGGGCAGGGTCGGCCAGGGCCGGAGTGATGAACTCCAGCAGCGACTCGGAGTAGTCGGTGGTGATCTGTTCGTTGGTCAGCGCCGAACCCAGGGCTTCGGGGTGCGGGGTCTGGGCCAGGCGACCGTCGTGGGTCACGCGCAGGCATTCGCGCTCAATGCCGTGCAGGCACTGCTTGAGCAGGTCGAGGTTGTCGCCGAGCAAGCTCAGGCGGCGGTTGAGGAGGTCGCTCAAGATGGATTCCTTCACGCGTCAGTCGCCCCAATATGGGGGTGGAGGTGACGGTCTACAAGGGTAGTTGGGAAAGGAACTGGCGTTGTCGCCTGGTTTACGCGGTTCCGGCAACGGACCGGGTTGCAGCCATCGCCGGCAAGCCGGCTCCTACACTGATCCCTGTAGGAGCCGGCTTGCCGGCGATGGGCCGCAAAGCGGCCCCACAATGCTGCTGAAAATACCGCAGATTCTGCTACAGGAGCTAGAGAACCGCGAAGGTTCCCTGCGCCTTGGCCACCAGCTTGTCGCCCTGGAGCACGTCGGCGTCGACGACCAGGGTGCGGCGCCCGGCGTGCAGCACCCGGGCGGTGCAGAGCACTTCGCCGTCACTGACTGCGCGCATGTAGTTGATCTTGCACTCGATGGTCACGCTCTGCTGGTCGAAACCGTGGCTGGCCGAGCAGGCCAGGCCCATGGCGATGTCCACCAGGCTGAAGATCGCCCCGCCGTGCAGCTTTTGGCCGCGGTTGCGCAGGTGCGGTTCGAGCGCCAGGGCCACCTCGGCGACGCCTGTGTCCAGGCGTTGCAGGCGGCAGCCCAGCAGTTGGCTGAAGGCGCTCTCGACGTACTCCTTCGGTACGTCCATCACTTTTTCTTCAGCTGCTTGGCATTGGCGAACAGCGCGGCCATGGCGTTGTTGGCCGGGGCAGCGGTGGCGGTTTCACGCGGGCGTGGTGCCTGCTGCTGGCGGTTGCCGCCATTGCCGCCACGGTTACCACCGCGGTTGCCCTCGACCTTCTCGCCCGGGGTGTCGCCCATGCGCATCGACAGGCCCACACGCTTGCGCGGAATGTCCACTTCCATGACCTTGACCTTGACCACGTCGCCGGCCTTGACCGCTTCACGCGGGTCCTTGACGAACTTCTCCGACAGCGCCGAGATGTGCACCAGGCCGTCCTGGTGCACGCCGATGTCGACGAAGGCACCGAAGTTGGTGACGTTGGTCACCACGCCTTCGAGGATCATGCCCGGCTCCAGGTCCTTGAGGTCTTCGACGCCGTCCTGGAAGGTGGCGGTCTTGAACTCCGGGCGCGGGTCGCGGCCGGGCTTGTCCAGTTCCTGCAGAATGTCGGTGACGGTCGGCAGGCCGAAGGTCTCGTCGGTGAACTTTTTAGGGTCCAGGCGCTTGAGGAAACCGCTGTCGCCAATCAGCGAGCGGATATCGCGGTCGGTGCCGGCGGCGATGCGCTGCACCAGCGGGTAGGCCTCCGGGTGAACTGCCGAGGCGTCCAGCGGGTTGTCGCCGTTCATCACGCGCAGGAAGCCCGCCGCCTGTTCGAAGGTTTTCTCGCCCAGGCGGCTGACCTTTTTCAGTGCCGCGCGAGTGGCGAACGGGCCGTTGGCGTCGCGGTGGGCGACGATGTTCTGCGCAAGTGTGGCGTTCAGGCCGGAGATGCGGGTCAGCAGGGCCACCGAGGCGGTGTTGACGTCCACGCCCACGGCGTTCACGCAGTCCTCGACCACCGCGTCCAGGCCGCGGGCCAGCTTCACCTGCGATACGTCGTGCTGGTACTGGCCGACACCGATGGATTTCGGGTCGATCTTCACCAGCTCTGCCAGCGGGTCCTGCAGGCGCCGGGCGATGGACACCGCACCACGGATCGACACGTCCAGGTCGGGGAATTCACGGGCGGCCAGTTCCGAGGCCGAGTACACCGAGGCGCCGGCCTCGGAGACCATGATCTTGGTGATTTTCAGGGCTGGGTATTTTTTAACCAGTTCGGCCACCAGCTTGTCGCTTTCGCGGCTGGCGGTGCCGTTGCCGATGGCGATCAGCTCCACCGAGTGCTTGGCGCACAGTGCGGCCATGATCGAGATGGTGCGGTCCCAGTCGTTCTTCGGTGCGTGCGGGTACACCGTGGTGTGGTCCAGCAGCTTGCCGGTGGCGTCGACCACGGCGATCTTGCAGCCGGTACGCAGGCCCGGGTCGAAACCGAGGGTGGCACGCGGGCCGGCCGGGGCGGCCAGCAGCAGGTCGTGCAGGTTGTGGGCGAACACGTTGATCGCCTCGCCTTCGGCGTTGTCGCGCAGTTCGCCGAACAGGTCGGTCTCAAGGTGGGTGTACAGCTTGACCTTCCAGGTCCAGCGCACCACCTCGCCCAGCCACTTGTCGGCCGGGCGGCTGCGGTTTTCCACGCCAACGTGGTTGGCGATCATCACTTCGCACGGGTGCAGGGTGCCCGGCAGCTCTTCGCCGACTTTCAGCGAAGCGCTGAGCACGCCTTCGTTGCGCCCGCGGAAGATCGCCAGGGCGCGGTGCGAGGGGGCGCTGCGCAGCAGTTCGTCATGGGCGAAGTAGTCGCGGAACTTGGCGCCTTCTTCTTCCTTGCCGGCCACCACGCGGGCGCTGAGCACCGCGTCCTGCTTGAGGAAGCTGCGCAGCTTGTCGAGCAGGCCGGCGTCTTCGGCGAAGCGCTCCATGAGGATGTACTTGGCGCCTTCCAGCGCGGCCTTGACGTCGGCCACGCCTTTTTCGGCGTCGACGAAGCGCGCGGCTTCGGCTTCAGGGGCCAGTTGCGGGTCGTTGAACAGGCCGTCGGCCAGCTCGCCCAGGCCGGCTTCCAGGGCGATCTGGCCCTTGGTGCGGCGCTTTTGCTTGTACGGCAGGTACAGGTCTTCGAGGCGGGTCTTGGTGTCGGCCAGCTTGATTTCGCGGGCCAGTTCCGGGGTCAGCTTGCCCTGCTCCTCGATGCTCGAGAGGATGCTGGCGCGGCGCTCGTCGAGTTCGCGCAGGTAGCGCAGGCGCTCTTCCAGGTGGCGCAGTTGTGTGTCGTCCAGGCTGCCGGTCACTTCCTTGCGGTAACGGGCGATGAAGGGCACGGTCGAGCCTTCGTCCAACAGGCCCACGGCCGCCTCGACCTGTTGTGGGCGAACGCCCAGTTCCTCGGCGATACGGCTGTTGATGCTGTCCATGTAAACCACCTGACAATTGTGAAAACGGGGGCCGCAAGAGGGGCCTGGGCCCGGCGGCGCTGGATGAAAGCCGCGCATTATACCCATCGCGCCGGGGTTGCGGTGATAGCCCGGCGCCAGCGGGCAGCGGCATGGAAGTGGCAGCGTGGGAAAAATCTGCTAACAATGCACACGGCACGCATTGCAATGGCTACGCCATAATGCGCGGCGATCTTAGAGGAGTGACAGATGACCAGCACCGCAAACAACGCTGAAGGCGAAAAGATTCTCATCGTCGACGATGACCCGGGCCTGAGCAGCCTGCTGGACCGTTTCTTCACCAGCAAGGGCTACCGCGTACGCACCGTACCCAACGTCGAACAGATGGACCGCCTGCTGGCCCGTGAAGTATTCAACCTGGTGGTGCTCGACCTGATGCTGCCCGGCGAAGACGGCCTGTCCGCGTGCAAGCGCCTGCGCGCCTCCAACAACCAGATCCCGATCATCATGCTCACCGCCAAGGGCGATGAGCTCAGCCGCATCAAGGGCCTCGAACTGGGTGCCGACGACTACCTGGCCAAGCCGTTCAACCCTGACGAGCTGGTGGCCCGGGTCAAGGCCGTGCTGCGCCGCCAGGCCCCGAGCGTACCGGGCGCGCCCGGCAGCGAGGAAGAAACCGTCACCTTTGGCGACTACGAGCTGTCGTTGGCCACCCGCGAACTCAAGCGCGGCGACGAGACGCACATGCTGACCACCGGCGAATTCGCCGTGCTCAAGGCCCTGGTGATGCACGCCCGCGAGCCGCTGACCCGCGACAAGCTGATGAACCTGGCCCGTGGCCGCGAATGGGACGCCCTGGAGCGCTCCATCGATGTGCAGATCTCGCGCCTGCGCCGCATGATCGAACCCGACCCGTCCAAGCCGCGCTACATCCAGACCGTATGGGGCGTGGGCTACGTCTTCGTGCCGGACGGAAACGCCGCCAAATGAGCCTGTCGGCTCGGCATGGCGCAGCAGGGCGGCTCCACGGGGCCGCCCTGTTTTCGTCTGCGCCGCCCGGCTTTTTCGCTGCCCTTGCAAGTTAGTAGTCATTGATGAAAACCCCTCTCTGGTTCCCGCAAAGCTTCTTCGCCCGCACCCTGTGGCTGGTACTGATCGTCGTGCTGTTTTCCAAGGCGCTGACCCTGGTGTACCTGTTGATGAACGAGGACGTGCTGGTGGACCGCCAGTACAGCCACGGCGTGGCGCTGACCCTGCGCGCCTACTGGGCGGCGGATGAAGAAAACCGCGACCAGATCGCCGAGGCTGCCGGGCTCATTCGGGTGACGGGCTCGGGGGTGCCCGAAGGCGAGCAGCACTGGCCTTACAGCGAGATCTACCAGCGCCAGATGCAGGCCGAGCTGGGCGAGGACACCGAGGTACGCCTGCGCATCCACGCGCCGCCGGCGTTGTGGGTCAACGCGCCGAGCCTGGGCCCGGGCTGGCTGAAGGTGCCGCTGTACCCACACCCGCTGCGCGGGCAGAAGATCTGGAACGTGCTGGGCTGGTTCCTGGCCATTGGCCTGTTGTCCACCGCCTCGGCGTGGATCTTCGTGCGCCAGCTCAATCAGCCGCTCAAGCGCCTGGTGTTCGCCGCCCGCCAGCTGGGCCAGGGGCGCAGCGTGCGGCTGCCGATCAGCGACACCCCCAGCGAGATGACCGAGGTGTACCGCGCCTTCAACCAGATGGCCGAGGATGTCGAGCAGGCCGGGCGTGAGCGCGAGCTGATGCTGGCGGGGGTCTCCCACGACCTGCGCACGCCGCTGACCCGCTTGCGCCTGTCGTTGTCGCTGATGGACCATGAGAGCGACCTGAGCGATGACATGGTGCGCGACATCGAGGACATGGACGCGATCCTCGACCAGTTCCTGGCGTTCATCCGCGACGGGCGTGACGAGCCGGTGGAAGAGGTCGATTTCAGCGAGCTGATCCGCGAGGTGGTGGCGCCCTACAACCAGCCCGACGAACGGGTGCGCCTGTGTCTGGAGCCGATCCCGCCGTTCCCGCTGCGCCGGGTTTCGCTCAAGCGCATGTTGGGCAACCTGATCGGCAACGCCCTGCACCACGCCGGCAAGGGCGTGGAAGTGGCGGCCTATGTGTCGGGTGAGCAAAGCGCGCCGTACGTGGTGCTCAGCGTGCTGGACCGCGGCACCGGCATCGACGAGTCGGAGCTTGAAACCATCTTCAACCCGTTCATCCGTGGCGACCGCGCCCGTGGCGGCAAGGGCACCGGGCTGGGGCTGGCGATCGTCAAGCGCATTGCCGCGCAGCATGGCGGCAATGTCGAGCTGCGCAACCGTTCAGGTGGCGGCATCGAGGCGCGGGTGCGCTTGCCGTTGGGGTTGTTGCTGCCGCGCGATGCTGTTTGATCGTTGTTGTTTGTGCCGGCCTCTTCGCGGCTAAAGCCGCTCCCACAGGTAAGGCGCTTGGTTCGGGCTTCGCACGATCCTGTAGGAGCCGGCTTGCCGGCGATCACCGGCACAGCCGGTGCCAGCATTCGCTTGTGCCGGCCCTATCGCCGGCAAGCCGGCTGCTACAGGGGGCGCGCTAGATTTTAGAAACTGAACAAGACAGTTGCTCCCACAGGGGGCATACAAAACCCTGTGGGAGCGGCTTTAGCCGCGAAGAGGCCGGTACAGACACCATCAGCCCTTGCCTTTGGTCCGGGTCTGATTAGGCCCGCCGTTCTTTTCCAGGTGCTCGATGATCATCCCGGCCACATCCTTGCCGGTGGTCACCTCGATGCCCTCAAGGCCCGGTGAGGAGTTCACTTCCATCACCAGCGGCCCGTGGTTGGAGCGCAAGATATCCACCCCGGCCACGCTCAGCCCCATCACCTTGGCCGCGCGGATGGCGGTCATGCGTTCTTCGGGGGTGATCTTGATCAGGCTGGCCACGCCGCCGCGGTGCAGGTTGGAGCGAAACTCGCCCGGCTTGGCCTGGCGCTTCATCGAGGCGATCACCTTGTCGCCGACCACGAAGCAGCGAATGTCGGCGCCGCCGGCCTCCTTGATGTACTCCTGCACCATGATGTTCTGCTTCAGGCCCATGAACGCCTCGATCACCGATTCGGCGGCCTTGGTGGTCTCGCACAGCACCACGCCGATACCCTGGGTGCCTTCGAGCACCTTGATCACCAGCGGCGCGCCGTTGACCATCTGGATCAGGTCGGGGATGTCGTCCGGTGAATGGGCGAAGCCCGTGATCGGCAGCCCGATGCCGCGACGCGACAGCAATTGCAGCGAGCGCAGCTTGTCCCGCGAGCGGGCGATGGCCACCGATTCGTTGAGCGGGTAGACGCCCATCATCTCGAACTGGCGCAGCACCGCGCAGCCATAGAACGTTACCGAGGCGCCAATGCGCGGAATGACCGCATCGAAACCCTCCAGCGGCTTGCCGCGGTAGTGGATCTGCGGCTTGTGGCTGGCGATGTTCATATAGGCCCGCAGCGTGTCGATCACCACCACTTCGTGGCCCCGTTGGGTGCCGGCCTCGACCAGGCGGCGGGTGGAATACAGACGCGGATTACGCGAAAGCACAGCGATCTTCATGCAGCACCTGTGACAGGGGAAAGGGTGGCCGGGAAGGCCGGTTTGTCCTGGACGTACTTGACGCCGGGGTTGACCACCAGTTGACCGTGGACCAGGGCTTTCGACCCCAGCAACAGGCGGTAGCGCATGCTCTTGCGACAAGCCAGGGTGAACTCCACCTCCCACACCCGGTCGCCCAGGGCCAGCGGCGTGCGGATCACGTAGCGGGTCTGGGCGTGGCCGTTGGAGCTCTTGATGGTTTTCATGGTCACCAGCGGCGCCTCGCAGCGGCGGTGGCGCAGTTGCACCACGGTGCCCAGGTGCGCATTGAAGCGCACCCACGGCTGGCCGTCGCGTTCGAAGGTTTCGATTTCGGTTGCATGCAGGCTGGAGGTGCTGGCACCGGTGTCGATCTTGGCCCGCAGGCCGGCGACGCCGAGGTCGGGCAGGGCGACCCACTCGCGCAGGCCGATCACAGTCAGGTGGTCAAATGTCTTCACTAAGCGTGCCCTGCGGATGAGGTGGTGAACTGTAATGACGGCACGGATTTTTTGCATCCGTCAGTCACGGTAGTACAGTTCCGTGAAAGACAGAATGCGAGGAAAAACCATGGCACAAAAGCCTGAAGACGACGACAAGGTGCGCCTGGACAAATGGCTGTGGGCGGCGCGTTTCTACAAGACCCGCGCCCTGGCCAAGGCGGCCATCGAGAGCGGCAAGGTGCACTGGCGCGGCGAGCGTTGCAAGCCCGGCAAGGAGCCGCGAATAGGCGATGAGTATGTGCTGCGCACCGGCTTTGACGAGCGCACGGTGGTGGTCAAGGCGTTGTCAGTGGTGCGCCGTGGCGCGCCAGAGGCGCAGACGCTGTATGAGGAAACCCCGGAAAGCGTGAAGCGCCGTGAGCAGGCGGCCGAGTTGCGCAAGGCGGGGGCATTGGGCATGACCACCGACGGGCGGCCGAACAAGAAGCAGCGCCGCCAGATTCACCAGCTGCATGGCAGTTTCGAGTGATTCGCGGTCCTTGTAGGAGCTGGCTTGCCAGCGATTGGGGCCCCGATTGTCGTACGCATCCCGAAGGATGCATCGACAGGCCTGGCCTCATCGCCGGCAAGCCGGCTCCTACAGACGATCAGGCTGCGCGAATAACGCTCATCCGCCCGACCAGCGGCAGCTTGCCGAGCAAACCGAACAGCGGCGCGGTCCAGCGCACCAGAGCCGAGCTGGCGTGGGCCGCCAGCGGCGTGTGGCAGCTCCAGCCCAGGGCCAGCACCGCCATCAGCAGGCCGCCAATGTAGTCGTCCTGGCCCCAGTGGGCGCCGGCCACCAGGCGCGGCATCATGAACAGCAAGGCCAGCGCCCAGATCACCAGGTGCTGCATCAGGCGGCGGCTGAACAGGCTCATGAACAGCGCCCAGATCAGCAGCACCGAGGCGTGGTCACCCGGGAAACTCTGGCCGGAACGGTCCTTGAGCTCCCACTTGGCTTCCAGGTTCGGGTAGTAGTCGCTCAGGTGCACGGCGTCGTCGAAGTTCATCGACGGGCTGCTGTGTTGCCAGCCCATTGCACTGACCCACTTGGAAAACAGCGCGCGAATCACCACTAATAGCAACAGCGTGACCAGAAAACCGAAAAACGCCTGGCGCACCTGCACTGCCTTGAACACCCAGTCGCCGCGAACCAGCAGCGCCAGCATGATCAGGCCGACCAGGATGTCGAACGGGCGCAGGCTGCCGATGGCCCAGATGTTGCGCCAGGCGACGTTGTCGGCCAGCGGGGCGTTGAGGCTGTGGAACAGCCATTCGTCGAAAGTCAGGCAGAGGATCTGGCCAGCAGGCCATAACCAGAAACACAGTAGTGCGATGGGCAGCAGCGTGCAGGCTGCCAGCGGTCCCCAGGACCACCTCGCTTGGAACAGTGGTCGATTGTCCATAAGATACCTCGATCTCCTAAAGGGCTTGAGCGCCCTGAAAGCGCTCTGCAGCGGGGCTTTTTAGTCACCTGTTATTATTTTGTCATCATTTTCTGATACCCGGACACCCATGAGCGACTTGCCAGATACCGATTTCACCCAACGTTTCATCTTCGACGAGCGCGATGTGCGCGGCGAGTGGGTGTCTCTCGACGAAAGCTATGCCGCAGTGCTGGCCCGCCACGCCTACCCGAAACCGGTGCAGACACTGCTCGGCGAGTTGATGGCCGCGACCTCGCTGCTGGTGGGCGCGCTCAAGTTCGACGGCCTGCTGATTTTGCAGGCGCGCTCTGCCGGGCCGATCCCGCTGCTGATGGTCGAGTGCTCCGGTGACCGCGAAATCCGCGGCATGGCGCGCTACGAGGCCGAGCACATCGCAGGCGATGCCACCCTGGAACAACTGATGCCCGATGGCCACCTGACCCTGACCATCGACCCGATCAGGGGCCAGCGCTACCAGGGTACCGTCGACCTCGACGGAGCCGACCTGGCGGAGTGCTTCACCAACTACTTCGTCCAGTCGCAGCAGCTCAACACCCGTTTCTGGCTCAACGCCGAAGGCGGCAAGGCCCGTGGCCTGCTGTTGCAGCAACTGCCGCGCGACCGCCAGCCGGACGACGAAGAGCGTGAAGAAAGCTGGCAGCACGTGGTCGCCATGGCCAGGACCCTCAAGCCCGAAGAGTGGGCAGAAGGCAACGAAACCCTGCTGCACCGCCTCTACCACGAAGACGCCGTACGCCTGTTCGACATCCAGCCGCTGCGCTTCAACTGCAGCTGCTCGCGCGAACGTTCCGGCAATGCGCTGGTCAGTCTTGGCGAGCCGGACGCCAAGGCGCTGGTCGAGGAATGCGGTGGCACGGTCGAGATCGACTGCCAGTTCTGCAACGAGCGCTATTTCTTCGATGCCAACGATGTGGCGCAACTGTTTGCCGGTGGCGGCACTGACTCGGCGTCAGAAACTCGTCACTGAAACGTTAAAGTTCAGGGAAATCTCCTGTCGAATTGCGCAAAAACGCAGTTCTGACAGGAGGGGCCTACTTTTTTTGGGCGTTTCTGGCATAATCCGGCCACTTTTTTCGCTGTAGTAGTTTTTTCAAAGCAACTACAAAACGTTTGGAGCACTCGGCCTCGGGCCGGATGGGGTATCTCATGACGCAAGCCAACAACACCGTGTACACCGACCTGAGCGTCGATGAGCTGGTAAAAGAAGCGCTGTCCCGCGGTGAAGGCGTGCTGGCCGATACTGGCGCACTGGTGGTCGAAACCGGTCACCGTACTGGCCGTTCGCCGGCTGACCGTTTCATCGTCGAAGAACCTTCCACCCAGGACCAGATTGGCTGGGGCCCGATCAACCGCAAGTTCCCGGCCGACAAGTTCGATGCCCTGTGGGACCGCGTCGAGGCGTTCAACAACGCCCAGGATCACTTCGTTTCCTACGTTCACGTAGGGGCTGCCGCCGAGCACTACCTGCCGGTGAAGATGACCACCCAGACCGCCTGGCAGAACCTGTTCGGCCGTTGCCTGTTCATCAACCCGGAGCAGGGCCAGTTCAACCCGGCCAAGCGCGATCAGTGGCAGATCCTCAACGTCGCCAACTTCGTGTGCGAGCCTGAGCGTGACGGCACCAACTCCGATGGCTGCGTGATCATCAACTTCGCCCAGAAGAAGGTGCTGATCGCCGGCATGCGCTACGCCGGTGAAATGAAGAAAGCCATGTTCTCGGTGCAGAACTTCCTGCTGCCGGCCGCCGACGTGCTGCCGATGCACTGCGCCGCCAACATCGGCGAAGCGGGCGACGTGACCCTGTTCTTCGGCCTGTCCGGCACCGGCAAGACCACCCTGTCGGCCGACGAAAGCCGCTACCTGATCGGTGACGACGAGCACGGCTGGGGTGAGGGCGTGGTGTTCAACATCGAGGGCGGTTGCTATGCCAAGTGCATCGACCTGTCCGAGAAGAACGAGCCGGTCATCTGGAAAGCCATCAAGCACGGCGCTGTGCTGGAAAACGTCGTCATCGACGATGCCAAGCACGCCGACTACGCCGATGTCAGCCTGACCCAGAACAGCCGCGCAGCCTACCCGCTGGAGCACGTTGCCAAGGTCTCCGAGAAGAACCTGGGCGGCGAGCCTAACGCGGTCATCTTCCTGACCTGCGACCTGACCGGCGTACTGCCGCCAGTGTCGATCCTGAACAACGAGCAGGCGGCCTACCACTTCCTGTCCGGTTACACCGCGCTGGTCGGTTCCACCGAAATGGGCTCGGGCAGCGGCATCAAGTCGACCTTCTCCACCTGCTTCGGCGCGCCGTTCTTCCCGCGCCCGGCTGGCGTTTACGCCGAGCTGCTGATCAAGCGCATCAACGCTTTCGGCTCCAAGGTGTACCTGGTCAACACCGGCTGGACCGGCGGTGGCTACGGCGTTGGCAAGCGCTTCAGCATCCCGACCACCCGTGGCGTGATCGCTGCCATCCAGAGCGGTGCTCTGGTCGGCGCTGAAACCGAGCACCTGGACATCATCAACCTGGATGTGCCGAAGGCCGTTCCGGGCGTCGACACCGAGCTGCTCAACCCGCGCACCACCTGGGCTGACCAGGCTGCCTACGACGAAGCCGCCAAGGGCCTGGCCAAGCTGTTCACCGAGAACTTCAAGAAGTTCGACGTTTCCGACGCCATCAAGGCCGCTGGCCCGCAGCTGTAAGCTGCCAGCCGGTACGGAACAAAAAACCGCCCCTCGGGGCGGTTTTTTTATGCCTGGCTATTACCTGCTTCGCGAGTAAGCCGAGGCGCCGAACCGCCGTTCCCAGAGCGTCGGACAAAGCTCAATTCAGAGCTTCACCCGAGCAACTGTCTTGCTGACTTTCATGAAGCTGGCGCGATTCCTGTGGGAGCGGGCTTGCCCGCGAACACCGGCGCAGCCGGTGCCAGGCACCGCGTCGCTTGCTTCGCGGGCAAGCCCGCTCCCACAGGGTACGCGGTGTCTGGAGAAACGTTGAGCCGGTATCAGCGCTGGCTGGCCTTGAGTTCAGCGCGCCGGGCAGCAAAGAGCTTCTCGGCCTCATCGTCTTCCAGCGCAGGTGATGGATCTTGCAGGCTGGCTTCGACCTGTTCGGCGAACCAAGCGTCATAGGCAGCCGCTTCATGGGCCCGTTTGAGCGCCTGGGCCCGATCAGGCCGCTTGTAGGTGCTGATTTGTGCCGGGTTCCAGATCGAGCTGTCGACCTCGAAGTGGTCGATACCCAGTTCATGCAGGTAGCTGACCAGCGTTTCGAGTTTCTTGAACAACCTGATATCGCCGCTACGCTGCGCGGTGAGCACGTGCTCCTGATCGTTTATATCGACCTGGATGGCCCAGCCTCCGGGCTGTGCAACGATGTGGGTGGCATTGATGCGGCCACCTTCGGCCAGTCGGCTGAGGTTGGCATGGTCCAGTTGCTGGGTGGGCATGGGTGCGTGTCTCGGTTTCATTGGGTGCCGACCATCTTATGCAAACTATTGTTGATTGCGACTATAGGCGTTCCGAAGTCATTGTGGGAAGCTTCTGCAAATCATCTAGGAATGCTTAGGACGGCCCCATGACCGAATCCCCCCAACGCTCCGCCTTCTGCCACTTCCACCCCATCCTCACCCGCCCCCAGGACAACGGCCTCAACGGCCACCTGACGGGCTCCACGGTGCATGGCTTCTTCGAAACCGCTATCCAGGCGTTCCTCGTAGAGCAGGCCGAGCTGGACTTGCGTGACGGTGAGCTGGCGGCGTTCGTGGTCAGCTCGGCGGCCGACTTCTTCGCCTTGCCGGCGTTCCCGGATGTGCTCGAAGTGGGCCTGGGCGTGACCCGGCTGGTCGGCAGCACGGTGGAGTTTCGCCTGGCGTTGTTCCGCCCGGGTGATGCAGAGGCCTGTGCGGCGGGCACCTTGGTGCAGGTGTTCATCGAGCGGGCATCGGGGCGGCCGGTGGCGCTGCCGGAAACCTTGCGCCTGATTCTGGCGGGGCTGTCGCTCAATCGTTGAGGCGGATGATGCCCTCGCGCACGGCGAACAGCACCAGCCCCGGCACGTCGTGAATCTGCAGGCGGTGCATGATCTGCGCGCGGTGCGCCTCCACGGTTTTGACACTCAGGCCCAGGCCGTCGGCGATCGAGCGGGTACTCTCGCCGCGGGCGATCAGGCGCAGGATCTCCAGCTGGCGCGTGGTCAACTGCGTGGCCGGGTTACCCGCCGAGTGCTGGCGGGTGTGCTTCACCGCCTGGCCGATGACCAACGGCAATACCGCCGAGCACAGGTATTGGCCACCTGCCTGCAGTGACTGCAGGGCCAGCTCCAGCTCAAGCACCGTCGCGCTTTTCAGCAAAAAACCCTGGGCGCCCTGGCGCAGGCACTTCATCACGAAGTCCAGCTCGGAGCGCGACGACAGCATCAGCACCGCGCTTTCCGGCGCGCGCACCGACAGCTCGCGCAGGGTCTGTTCACCCTTTGAGGCAAGCGCGACGTCGAGCAGGATGATCTGCGGCCTGAACTGTTCGGCCAAAGCGACCGTCCCCAGGCTGTCACCTGCCTCGCCGACCACGGCATATTCCTGTTTTTGTTCCAGCAGCGCTCGCAGGCCTGCTCTGAACAGTGGCGAGTCGTCAGCAAGGAGTACACGGCAACGCATAGGCTGTAACCTGTCTTGCAAAATAGAGGGAGCGTTGTTGGCATGGCTCTGGCGGCTGCACTGCGCACAGCCGGCGGGGTTGCGCTCGCTTGTGGTGTGCCCGGGTACCCTTGGCAACAGTCGGTTGAACGTTCGGTATGGCGCAGCCCCTGTCATTCCTGGCCCGCAGGTTCGGCGAACTGGCAGATCAGCGCAGGCAATCGCTGCAGCGGCTCGACCTGCTGCGCAGCCCCCATCCTGATGGCTTCCTTGGGCATGCCGAAAACGACGCAGCTCGCCTCGTCCTGGGCGACGGTACTGGCGCCGTGTTCACGCATGGCGAGCAAGCCGCGTGCGCCGTCATCACCCATTCCGGTCATGATGATGCCCAGCGCCTGGCCGCCTGCATGGCGCGCAGCGGAGCGAAACAAGACGTCTACTGAAGGCTTGTGGCGATTGACCGCAGGGCCATCGATCACTTCGACCAGAAATTGCGAACCGCTGCGCTTGAGCTGCATGTGCAGGCCGCCGGGAGCGAGCAGTGCCAACCCGCTCTGCACGCGATCCAGGTGCCTGGCTTCGCGTACTTCGATCTGGCAGAGGCTGTTGAGCCTGCGGGCAAAATCGGCGGTGAATTTCTCTGGCATGTGTTGAACGATCACAATGCCGGGGCAGTTGCCTGGCAAGCGTCTGAGGATGTACTCCAGCGCCAGGGTGCCGCCTGTCGAACAGCCAAGTGTAACGATTCGCTCACAGCTTTTGAGCCCATACGTCGCAGCGGCCGCAGTTTTTTTTTCGTCCTTTGGCTTGTTGGCAGGTGCACGTGCCGGCAAGGCTCGCGCGGCGTTCTCGACACAGCTCACCAGCTCGCCCTCGAGGTCTTCGAGGGCCTTGCGCAAGCCAAGCCTGGCCTTGGTGAAGATGCCGGCCGCACCGGCCTTCAGGGCCTGCTCGACCAGCGCCGTACCGGGCTCGGCCAGGCTTGAGCAGATGATGGTCGGCGTGGCGCGCTCGCTCATCACCTGGCGCAGGAAGGTCAGCCCGTCCATGCGCGGCATCTCGAGGTCGAGAATCAACACGTCGGGCCAGTCCTTGCGCAACTTGTCGATTGCGTACAGCGGGTCGGCGGCCATGCCGATGACGCGAATGTGCGGGTGTTTCTCCAGCAGTTGCGTGAGCACCTGGCGCACCAGTGCCGAGTCATCGACGATGAACACGCGGATCGGCTCCTTGCCTCGTGTACTCATACCCGCTCGAACACCGATGGCTGCGCCAGGCGCAAGGGCAGGTCGAAGCCGTGAATGCTTTCGGCGTGGCCGATGAACAACAGCCCGCCCACGCGCAGTTGCCCGACGATCCGCCGGACGATCTCCTGCTTTTGCGCAGGCTCGAAGTAGATCAGCAGGTTGCGCAGGAAAATCACGTCGAAGGTGCCCAGGTCTTCGGGCAGTGGCCGGACCACATTGACCTCGCGAAAACGTACCCGTGAGCGCAGGTTGGCCTGGATACGCAGGCGCCCTTCCATGTCGCCGACGCCGCACTGGGCGTGGCGGCGCAGCCAGCCATCGGGGAAGTAGCGGCTCTGTTCCATGCTGTAGATGCCGCGCTCGGCCAGTGCCAGCATGCTTTGGCTGAGGTCGCTGGCCAGCACCGACCAGTCGCCGCCCAGATGCTCGGCGGCGACCATGGCCAGGCTGTAGGGCTCCTCGCCCGACGAGCAGGCCGCACTCCACAGGCGCACGGGCGCGCGCTGCTGCGCCAGCCACTGGCCGAGAAACTCGAAGTGCGGGTGCTCGCGAAAAAAATACGTTTCGTTGGTGGTCAGCAAGTCCACCACCAGGCGGCGTTCGCGCTGGTGAGCCGGCTCGGCGATCAGCGCCAGGTACTGGTCGTAGTTGTTGAACTGAAAATGCCGCAGGCGGCGCATCAGGCGCCCGGCCACCAGCGTGCGTTTGTTGCTGGCCAGGTGAATGCCCGAGGCGTCCTGCATCAGGCGTTGCAATTGCTTGAACTGGGCTTCGCCAAGCTTGGGCAGGCTGAGCATGGGTCAGTCTGCCGCCCTGGCCTGGGCCAGATCGAGCAGGTCCTGGGTCGACAGCACCTGCAGCAGGTTGAGGATGATCAGAAAACCTTGCTCCTGCTGGGCCATGCCGGCAATGAAGTCGACGCGGATCTGCGCACCGAAGGGCGGCGGCGGCAGTACCTGGCGGGTATCGATGTCATGCACGGCGTCCACGGCATCGACCACCAGGCCGAGCCGCTGGCGGGTGTCTTCCAGGGCCAGCTCGGTGATCACGATGCAGGTGCGTTTGCCCGGCGCGGTGCGGCTCAGGCCAAAGCGCGCGGCCAGGTCCAGCACCGGGACGACGTTGCCGCGCAGGTTGATCACCCCGTGGATGTACTCCGGCATCATCGGCACCCGGGTAACCTCGGCGTATTCGATGATCTCGCGCACCAGGTCGATGGGCAGGGCGTAGCCGGCCTGGCGCACCCGAAAGCTCAGGTGCTGGATGCATTGGGCTTCGGCCAGGCTGCCGAACGAGGCTTGCATTGCGGTCATGGCACGCTCCGGTCAGGAGAAATTGACGAACTGGTGGTCGTCCAGGCTGGCCTTGCGCATGGCTTGCAGCGGCTCGGGCAGCGGCTCGACCGGCCGTTGCAGGCGTGGCAGGCCATCCTGTTGGAAGCGGAAGAAGGCGATCAGTTCCTGCAACTGCTCGGCCTGGGCGTTCATTTCCTCGGCGGTGGCGGCCAGTTCTTCGGAGGCCGAGGCGTTCTGCTGGGTGATCTGGTTCATCTGGCCCATGGCAATGTTGACCTGGCCGGCTGCGCTGCTCTGCTCCTGGGACGCTGCGGTAATTTCCTGCACAAGGTCCGAGGTGCGCTGAATGTTGGGGACGATTTCGCCCAGCAACACGCCGGCTTTTTCCGCCAGTTGCACGCTGCTGGAGGCTACCTGGCCGATTTCCTGGGCGGCGATCTGGCTGCGCTCGGCCAGCTTGCGCACTTCGGCGGCCACCACTGCGAAGCCCTTGCCGTGCTCGCCGGCGCGGGCGGCTTCGATGGCCGCGTTGAGGGCCAGCAGGTTGGTCTGGTAGGCGATGTCATCGATGATGCCGATCTTGTCGGCGATCTGCTTCATTGCCAGCACCGTGTCGCCGACCGCCGTGCCGCCCTGGCCGGCATCGTTGGCGGCCTTGCCGGCGATGTCGTCGGTGAGCTTGGCGCTTTCGGTGTTCTGGGCGATGGAGGCCGACATCTGCTCGATCGAGGCGCTGGTCTGCTCGACGCTGGCGGCCTGTTCGCTGGCGGCCTGGCTGAGCGACTGGGAGGTCGAGCTGACTTCGGCCGAGGCCGACGACAGCGCATCGGCGGCGCTGCGCACATCACCGAGGATGCTGCGCAGGCGAACGGTCATGTTCTGCATCGAGCCGAGCAATTGCCCGGTTTCGTCGCGGCGGTTGACCACCAGGTCGTGGCTCAGGTCGCCGGCGGCCATGCGGTCGGCGGCCAGCACCGCGCCACTGAGCGGGCGGGTGATGCTGCGGGTCACCAGCACGCCGATCAGCAAGCCGGCCAGGGTGGCGACCGCGACCAGGGTGATCATCTGCACGCGTGAACTGTCGGCAATGGCAGTGATGTCGCTGTTGGCTTCGCCTGCCCGGTCCTGTTTGTTCTGGCTGGCCATGCCCAGCAGTTGGTCCAACTCGGTTGCCGAGGCGATGACCCGTGGCAGCAGTTCGAGGGTCGGGGTGCTGATTTGCAGTTCGCCGGACTGCTGGTGGGTGGCGAGCAGCAGGGTGGCGGCGTTGACGTAGTCCTGCAGGCGCGTGGTGATGTTGTCGACGCTGGCCTTGCCCTCGGGCGTCAGGTGGTAGTCCTTGGCCTTGAGCAGTTGCTCACGGGTCTTGTCCAGGGCCGCGCGGGCATCGGCCGCGGCTTTGTCGCGCTCCTCGCGGGATACCGCCAGCAAGCTCTGGCGCAGCGAGCGCCCGGCGGTGACCAGCTGGATATTGGCGTTTTGCAGGGTGCTAAGGCCCTGGATATCGACATCGAACATGCGGTCCGAGAGCTGGTCGACCTGGTCCAGGTTACGAATCCCGATGAGGCCGATGATGGCGGTGAGCGCCACTACCACGATGAAACCCAGGGTCAGGCGCGCCCCGATTTTCATGTTGCTGATCCACTGCATGTCTCGTCTCCGGAAAGGGTTGCCATCGCCGCAGAGGGGCGATGCTTGGGTTCGTTGCGCTGTTGCAGGTCGCGGAACAGGCTGGCGATATCGAGGATCAGCGCCACCTGGCCTGAACCGAGGATGGTCGAGCCACTGATGCCATTGAGGTGGCGAAACAGCTGCCCGAGCGGTTTGATCACGGTTTGCAGCTCGCCATACAGGCGGTCGACGATCAGGCCGACCTGTTGCCGGCCTTGGCTGACCACCACGATGTTGCGTCGGCTGACCGGTGGCGCGCCCAGGGCAAAATGCGTGGTCAGGTCGATGCACGGCAGCGGCTTGCCGCGCAGGTTGAGCGGACCGCTGGCATCTGAAGGGGCTTCCATGCACTCGGTGACCATGTCCAGCGGGATGACGAAGCGCTCAAGGCCGGCCCCCACCAGAAAGCCGTCGATGATCGCCAGGGTCAGCGGCAGGCGGATGCGGAACAGGCAGCCCTGGCCCGGCGCCGATTCGATTTCGATGGTGCCGCGCAGTTCGTCGATGGCGCTGCGCACCACATCCATGCCGACCCCGCGCCCGGACAGGTTGGACACCTGTTCGGCGGTGGAAAAACCGGCCTCGAAGATCAGCATGTGGATATCGCTGTCCGGCAGCAGGCTGTCGGCATCGAGCATGCCGCGGGCAATGGCTTTTTCGCGGATTCTGGCGGTGTTCAGGCCGCGCCCGTCGTCCTGGATTTCCAGCACGATCATCCCCGAGTCATGGCCGGCCCGCAGGCTCAGGTTGCCCTGCGCCGGCTTGCCTGCCGCCAGGCGCTCCTCGGCGCCTTCGATGCCGTGGTCGATGGCGTTGCGCACCAGGTGGATCAGCGGGTCGGCGATGCGGTCGATCAGCGTCTTGTCCAGCTCGGTGTCGCCGCCGTGCAGGTGCAGCTGGATCTGCTTGTTCAGCGTCAGGCTGACGTCACGCACCACCCGGTGGAAGCGATTGAAGGTTTCGCCGATTTCGACCATGCGCAGCTTCAGGGCGCGCTCGCGGATCTGCTCGACGTGCTGGTGCACCGCCTGCACCCGTTCGATGCAGTCGCTGTCACCGCTGTGCATGGCCTGCATCTGCGCGCCGGCGGTGCTGATGACCAGCTCGCCGACCAGGTTGATCAGCTCGTCCAGTTTGTGCGCCGCGACCTTCACCAGGCTGCTGGCGGCATGAACCGTGCGCGGTTCCTCAGTGGCTTGAACGGGCGACAACGTTTGCGCAGGCCCGCTTGCAGGCGCCCTGTCGGGCAGTGCCTCGGGCGCTGTCTGGCAGGTCAGGCTCAGCTGGTAGAAACCATCGGCGAGGCTGAACACCTCTTGCAGCGCTTCGCGGCTGGCGAGGGTGCTCAGGGTGATGTCGAAACCCAGGTAGCATTGCTCGGGGTCCATCTGCTCGAGTGTGGGCAAGGCATCGGTCAGGGTGTGCACGGCAAGCAGGTCGCCCAGCCGCGCCAGGTAGCGGATGAACGCGCAGGGGTCGAAACCGTTACGCAGCAGTTCGGCATCCAGGCGCAGGCTCAACTGCCAGACCGCCGGGCTTTCGATGGTTGCTACCGGGGGGCTGTCAACCGCTTCGAGCGCAGCCAGCAGCTCGGCCTGGCGGGGTGTATGCGGCGCCAGGGTGGCGGTGTGCGGGTCGATGCTGCGCACCATGGTATTGAGCTCGTCCATGCACTGCAGCATCAGCGAGCTGAGGCTGTCGTTGAGCGCGCACTCGCCATCGCGCACCTGCATCAGGCGGTTTTCCAACTGGTGGGCCAAGGCCACCAGAGGCTCCAGCGAGAAGATCCCGGCCGAGCCCTTGAGGGTGTGTACCGAACGGAACAAGGCGTTGATCGCCTCGCTGTCGCTGGGGCTGCGCTCAAGAATCAGCAGGCAGTCCTCGGCCTCCCTGAGCAGGTCGTTGGCCTCTTCGAGAAACCCCTGAAGTAACTGCTGCCACTGTTGTGCGTCGAGCATGGGGTCATCCTGCGCAGGCAGCTTGGAGGTCGAGCGCCAGCTCTGCCGGGCGCAACAGGTCGATAAGAGCGGCGGCTTGGTCAGACAATGCCACCACCTGCAGCGCGTGGGCCTCGCCACCGAGCTGCCTGGCCAGGGCCAGCAGCAACTGCAGCCCGGCACTGTCGAGCTCGCCCAGTGCGCCCAGGTCGAGCGACCAGGGGCCGGGGTGCTCGGCCAGTAGTGCCAATAAGGCGGTGTGAGTGTCGCGCGCCTCGAAAATGGTCAGGTCACCGGCGAGGGCCAGGCACGCAGGCAGGTTTTCGGTACCGGGGCGCAGCGTGAGGCTGGCCATCAGCCCACCAGCTTTTCTACGGCAGCCAGCAACTGCTGCGGCTGGAACGGCTTGACCATCCAGGCTTTGGCTCCGGCGGCCTGGCCCTCGGCTTTCTTGCTCTGCTCGCTTTCGGTGGTGAGCATCATGATTGGCGTGAAGCGGTATTCGTTACGCGCCTTCAACGCCTTGACCAGGCCGATGCCATCCAACCGGGGCATGTTCACGTCGCTGATGATCAGGTTGACCTTCTGCCCGGTCAGCTTGGCCAGCGCATCCTGCCCGTCGCACGCTTCGATGATGGTGTGGCCGGCGCCGGCGAGGCTGATGCGCACCAGTTGGCGCATGGAGGCCGAGTCGTCGACGATCAGAATGGTTTTGGCCATGGTGAGGGTTACCTGAGGGGTTAGAAGAAGGTGAGTTCGGCGGCATCGCTCGGGGAGTGCCGGCCGCTGCGCTCTTCACGGGTGGTGAAGCGCTCGCGCTGGCCGCGCAGCCAGGCGTCGATGTCGGCCAGCTTCGGGTCATTGGCCGCGAGGGCGGCCAGCAGCTCGCCAAGGTCGATGGCGACATGGTCGAGCACCTGGTCCACGCGGTCCTGGAACTGCAGGTTGACCAGAATCGCCTGGATGTCCTGTTGGGTGGTGCGGGTGTCCTGCTGCAATTCCCTGGAGGCCTGGTCGAGGGCCTTGAGGTTGCCGCCCAGGCCTTCGATCACCTCGTCGAGCAGTTGCTGCAGGTGCGCAAGGTCTGCCTGGTCGTGGGCGCTGAGCGCCTCGGCCGATTCGATGCTGGTCTGGATGGCGTGGTTGATTTCACCGACCTTGGCATCCATCGACTGCCCGGTGGTGGCCGACAGTTGCGACAGTTTGCGCACCTCGTCGGCCACCACCGAGAAGCCCCGGCCATAGTCGCCGGCGCGGGCCGCTTCGATGGCGGCGTTGAGGGCCAGCAGGTTGGTCTGGTTGGCGATTTCCTGGACATGCCGTGCCATCTGCTGCAACTGGCCGGTGTAGCTGTCCAGGTGGCTGATGCTTTGCAGCACGGCGCTCTGGCGCTGGCCGCGGCTGGCGAAGGCGTCGGTCACCTGTTGCAGTTGCCCGCTGCAGCGGCGCAGGCCGTCGCCGACACCGTCCTGCTCGGTGCTGCGGGCGGCGGCATCGAGCGAGGCGTCCAGGCGTTGGTGGATGGCCGCAAAGCGCTCCAGCAGCCCGCCGATGTTGTCGGCCACCAGCAAGCGGCTTTGTTGCAGGCCGTCAGTCCAGGCAGCAGCAGCTTGCGGCAGCAGCTGTAACAGCGGGTGTTGGTGGCCAGGGGGGGCCTCAGCCGGCGCGTTTTCCAGGGCGGGGTTGGCGTAGGCCACCGGGCGGGGGCGCAGCAGCAAGGTTGCAAGCACGATGGCGGCCAGCGCGAACAGGCCCAGCCAGAGCATGCCGGTGAACAGTGCCGTGGCGCATAGCGCTGTGCCGATCCATATGACGAGATACATCCGCATTCCGCTGCGCTGCCTTTTTCAGGTTACGAGTGCGGATGGTACAAGCTGACTTTTGACGTCAAAATCGGGACAGCCCTTAATCCGACCGAGCAGTCATGCAAGCATGGCCGGCCAGGGGAGCGCCTTTTAATTGATTGACTGGTCAGGTAAATCGCAGGGGAACGCCAGTGGCTGCGGAGTACGGGCTGACGCGTTTTGTCGCAGGGGAGGGGGCAAGATCGCTTAAGGGTTAGGAGTATGGCTTAAGCCATTGGTGTGGTGGCAATGTGCCTGACCACTTAAGCAAAACGCCTGCGGTGGGCGCCGCAGGCGTTCGTGACAACCGGCCGATCAGTCGCGCCAGTGGCGCTTGTGCTTGCGGTGGCCGTAATGATGGCCGCGGTCGTAGTGGCGGCGATCGTCGTAGCCGCGGCGGTAGCGGCGGTCGTCGCGGCGCTCGTCTTCATCGGCCTTGTTGCCCATGTAGTTACCCAGTGCGCCACCGGCGCCGCCGCCTGCGGCTGCACCAATGTAGCTGCCGGTGGTACCGCCCATGGAGCGGCCGACCACGTTACCGCCTGCGGCGCCCAGCGCGCCACCGATGGCGGCCTCGCCACGCTGGCGCTTGTCGGCACCCAGGGCGCCGCCGGCTGCACCACCCAGGCCGGCACCGATGGCACCGCCCGTGCTGCCGCCGATGGAGTTGCCCACCACGGAGCCCAGTACCCCACCCAATGCGCCGCCAATGCCGGCCTCGGTGGTGCCGCCTGCCATGGCCACGCCGCTGAGCAAGCTGAAAGACAACAACAGAATCGAGGAGTACTTCTTCATCAAGAGAGCCTCAAATGGATGACGAGGCGGAATTTGAGGCCGGGCGAGGCGGCTGGCAACGGAAATCCGACGAGTAGCACGAGTTGTACACAATTCTCTAAGTTATTGAATTCTGTATGAAACTTTCTCGAAAATCGGCTGTCAGAGGTACTTATGACAAAGCCCTGATCCGTTGCGGACAGGGCTTTTTTTGTGGGTGATGCCTGGGTGAAGATGTTCCCTGGGAGCGGGCCTGCACATCCGCTGTAGGAGCGGCCTTGTGTCGCGAAAGGGCTGCAGAGCAGCCCCCGTCGATCTGTCCTTTCACGCTGAAATCCTGGGCACGCTGAAATCCTGGGGCCGCGCTGCGACCCTTTCGCGACACAAGGCCGCTCCTACAAAGACCGTTGCCCCAGGCAGCATCAGAGAATTCAGATGATCCGCCCGTCGTCCCGCGCCCGCTCAAGCTTGATGGCGATGAACTTCGAGGTTGGCGTATGGCTGCCGTCGCCGATGCTCTCCAGCGGCACCAGCGGGTTCACCTCGGGGTAATAGGCGGCGGCCTGGCCGGCGGGGATGTCGAAGGCCAGCAGGGTGAAGCCCTGCACCCGGCGTACATGTTCGTCACCCCACAGCGAGACGATGTCGACCTTCTGCCCCGGCTGGAAGCCCAGGCGGATGATGTCGGCCTCGTTGGCGAACAATACGTCACGCTGGCCGCGCACGCCGCGGTAGCGGTCGTCCATGCCGTAGATGGTCGTGTTGTACTGATCGTGAGAGCGCATCGACTGCATGATCAGGTCCGGCAACTGGCCGCTGGCGCGCACGCGCTCGTCCAGCAGGCTGTCGGGCAGCAGGTTGGCCTTGAAGTTGGCGCGGCCGGTGGCGGTCTTCCACTGGCGGCTGCCGGCGCTGTTGCCCAGGTAGAAGCCGCCTGGCAGTTCCAGGCGCTGGTTGAAGTCGGCAAAGCCCGGGATGGTGTCGGCGATCAGGTCGCGGATGCGTGCGTAGTCGGCCACCAGCCAGTGCCAGTCCACCGGTTGCTTGCCCAGGGTGGCGGCGGCGATGCCGGCCACCACCGCAGGCTCCGAGCGCATCTGCCGCGACAGCGGTTTGAGCTGGCCGTTGGAGGCGTGAACCATGCTGAACGAGTCTTCCACGGTCACCGCCTGCGGGCCTTCGACCTGCTGGTCGATATCGGTGCGGCCCAGGCACGGCAGAATCAGCGCCTGCTTGCCGTGGATCAGGTGGCTGCGGTTGAGCTTGGTGCTGATCTGCACGGTCAGCTCGCAATTGCGCAGGGCCTGGGCGGTGCGCTCGGTGTCCGGGGTGGCCTGGGCGAAGTTGCCGCCCAGCCCGATGAACACCTTGGCCCGGCCTTCGAGCATGGCGTGGATCGCCTCGACCGTGTTGTGGCCGTTGTGGCGCGGCACCTGGAAGCCGAAGCGCTTTTCGATGGCATCCAGCAGGAACACCGGCGGGCGCTCGTTGATGCCCATGGTGCGGTCGCCCTGCACGTTGCTGTGGCCGCGTACCGGGCACAGGCCGGCGCCCGGTGCGCCGATGTTGCCGCGCAGCATCTGCAGGTTGACGATTTCCTGGATGGTCGGCACCGAGTGGCGGTGCTGGGTAATGCCCATGGCCCAGCACATGATTACCCGCTTGCCCTTGCAGTACATGCGCGCCGACAGCTCGATGTCGGCCAGGGTCAGGCCCGACTGCGCCTGGATCTGCTCCCACGAGGTGGCGTCGACCGCTGCCAGGTACTCATCGACCCCATGGCCGTGTTCGGCAATGAAGGCGTGGTCGAAGATCGCCGGCTCGCCTGCGGCCTGGGCTTCACGCTCCCACTGCAGCACGAACTTGGCCATGCCGCGCAACAGCGCCATGTCGCCGCCCAGGGCCGGGCGGAAGAACGCCGTGTTGGTCGGACGGTCGCTGTTGGTGAGCATTTCCAGCGGGTTTTGCGGGTGCTGGAAGCGCTCCAGGCCACGTTCTTTCAGCGGGTTCACGCACACCACCTGGGCGCCGCGTTTTACCGCATCGCGCAGCGGGTCGAGCATGCGCGGGTGGTTGGTGCCGGGGTTCTGGCCCCAGACGAAAATCGCATCGGCATGCTCGAAGTCGTCGTAGGTCACCGTGCCCTTGCCCACGCCGACGCTTTGGCCCAGAGCCACGCCGCTGGCCTCATGGCACATGTTCGAGCAGTCGGGGAAGTTGTTGGTGCCATAGGCACGCACGAACAGCTGGTACAGGTAGGCCGCCTCGTTGCTGGCCCGGCCCGAGGTGTAGAACTCGGCCTGGTCAGCGGACTCGAGGCGGTTCAGGTGCTCGGCAATCAGCGCGAAGGCGGCGTCCCAGGCGATCGGCTGGTAGCGGTCGCTGGCCGAGTCGTAGACCATCGGCTCGGTCAGGCGGCCCTGGTATTCGAGCCAGTAGTCGCTTTGCCCGAGCAGCGCGCTGACGCTGTAGCGGGCGAAGAACGCGGCATCCACCCGGCGTTTGGTGGCTTCCCAGTTGACCGCCTTGGCGCCGTTTTCGCAGAACTTGACCATGCCGCTTTCGGGCGAGTCGCCCCAGGCGCAGCCCGGGCAGTCGAAGCCGCCGTTCTGGTTGGTCTTGAGCAGGGCGCGGATGTTCTTCAGCGCGTTGTCGCTGCCAACCCAGGCCTTGGCCACGCTCTTGAGCGCGCCCCAGCCGCCGGCAGGGCCGGGGTAGGGCTGGTAGCGAGGGGTGGAGGCGGGGGCGTTGTCCGGGAGTTTTTCGTAGGAGGTCACGGCTTTTACTACTCCGCCGCTGGGCTGAACACCCGCGGTGCACTGTGTTTGGGCAAATGAATGAGGTTGAGGTTGTGCTTGCGTGCCCACTGCAGGGCGAGGCCGGTAGGCGCAGAGAGGCTGACCAGGGTCTGGATGCCTGCGCGCAGCACTTTCTGGATCAGCTCCAGGCTGCAGCGGCTGGTGACGATGGCCAGGCCCCCTGCGGTATCGATGCGCTGGCGCAGCAGGGCGCCGATCAGCTTGTCCAGGGCGTTGTGCCGGCCGATGTCCTCACGGCCCAGCAGCAGCTGGCCGTCGCGGTCCATGAACAGCGCCGCGTGTACCGCGCCGCAGTGCTGGCCGAGGGGCTGGAAGGCATCGATGCGCTGGCGCAGGTCCTTGAGCCAATGCACCGGTGGCAGGGGCGCGCCGGGCAACGCGTTCAGCTCTGGCAGGGCCTGCTCCAGGGCCTCGACACCGCACAGGCCGCAACCACTGGTGCCGGCCAGTTGGCGGCGTTGGTCCTTGAGGTTCCAGAAGGCGCGGCTGGAGATTTCCAGGTCGGCGTACAACGCCGAACCGCTGCCGGACAGCTTCACGTCATAGATTTCATCGGTGCTGCTGACGATGCCGCTGCCCACACTGAAACCCACGGCGAAGTCTTCGAGGTCGGTGGGGCTGACCAGCATCACCGCCTGGTTGAGGCCGTTGTAGACGATGGCCAGGGCTACTTCTTCGGCCAGCGGCGTGCTGCTGCGCTCAGCGTCGTCGAGCTGGACGTAGTCGTAGGTGTTGCTGGCAGCGGGCAGGGCCAGTGGCGTGGAGGCTGCGCAGACCGGAGGTTTGCTGTGCATCGGGCGAAGTGACCGGCGGCTATTTGATAGCACCAGCCTAGGCCGCCAGGGGGCGCGCGTCTAATCGCTAGGGTCTATGCCTTGATAGACCGCGTCGATTGGTCGCAGCCGGGCGGTAGAAGGGATCCTGGCCTAGACTCCTGGCTCCGAGGGTTAACTCATCGAAACATCAACAAGGAGCACATCATGAGCCTGTTCAGCTTCGTCAAGGAGGCCGGTGAGAAGTTGATCGACCTGCTGACTCCCGGCAATGCCAACGCCGAGGAGCAGCTCAAGAAACACGTGGAAAGTGTTGGCTTGGGCAACCCGAACATCAGCGCCACTGTAGAGGGTGACAAGGTCATTCTCAAGGGCGAGGTGGCCAGCCAGGAAGAGAAGGAGAAGATCATCCTCGCGGCCGGCAACATCGCCGGGGTGGCGTCGGTCGAGGACCAGATCACCGTGACCGGGCCGGTGGTGGCGGCGGCGCGCTTCGTCACCGTGAAAAAGGGTGACACGCTGTCGGCGATCGCGGTGGTGGTGTATGGCAATGCCGGGCAGTACAACAAGATCTTCGAAGCCAACAAGCCGATGCTCAAGCACCCGGACAAGATCTACCCGGGGCAGGTGTTGCGTATTCCGGATTGAGGCTGTTCTTTCGCTTGTCCCGGCCCTTTCGCGGGTAAACCCGCTCCCACAGGTACTGCGCAACCCTTAAGGCTGGTGGAGTACCTGTGGGAGCGGGTTTACCCGCGAAGAGGCCCTTACAAACCGACCAGTAATTCCCGGTAATCCTCGACCGCCGCAAACTCCTGGGTATCGCGAACGGCCCCGCGGCTATCCGGTTGCCTCACCGCCAGCAGATGGCCTACCCCAAAGCGCTGCGCGCTGCGCAAGATCGCCAGGGTGTCATCGATGAACAGGCTGCGCGCCGGGTCGAAGCCGATGTCTGCCTGTAACGCATCCCAGAACTGCGGGCTTTCTTTCGGGAACCCGTAATCGTGCGAGCTGATCAGGCGCTCGAAGTACGGCGCCAGCTCTACACGCTCCAGCTTCAGCGACAGCGAATCGCGGTGCGCGTTGGTGATCATCACCACGCGCTTGCCGGCCTGGCGAATGGCAGCCAGGAAGGTGTCGGCGTCGGGCTTCAGGGCGATCAGCTCGGCGATCTCCTGCTTGAGCTCGCGGATCGGCAGGCGCAGCTCGCGGCTCCAGAAGTCCAGGCAGTACCAGTTGAGGGTGCCGGCATGCTGCTCGAACAGCGGCTGCAGCTCCATCTCGGCCATGGCCCGGCTCACCCCGTGCAGCTCGGCATAGCGCTGGGGCAGGTGCTCCAGCCAGAAGCGGTTGTCGTAGTGCAGGTCGAGCAGGGTACCGTCCATGTCGAGCAACACGGTGTCGATGGCGGACCAGGGAAGAACAGGCATGGGAAACTCTCGTTCGGTCGGCAAGCCACGGTATAGTAACCCGTTCACGCCAAGGAGCTGCCCCATGCGCCAGAAACCCACCGTCCTCAGCCGCGAAATCGTCGCCAGCAGCCGCCTGTTCCGGGTCGAGGCGGTGCAGTTGCGTTTCTCCAACGGCACCGAGCGCACCTATGAACGGCTGGTGGGGCGCGGCAACGGCTATGGCGCGGTGATGATCGTCGCCATGCTCGATGCCGAGCACGCGGTGCTGGTGGAGGAATACTGCGGCGGTACTGACGAGTATGAGCTGTCGCTGCCCAAAGGCCTGATCGAGCCCGGCGAGGACGTGCTGGCTGCCGCCGACCGCGAGCTCAAGGAAGAAGCAGGCTTCGGCGCCCGCCAGCTTGAGCACCTGACCGAGCTTTCGCTGTCGCCCGGCTACATGAGCCAGAAGATCCAGGTGGTGCTGGCCACCGATCTGTACGAGGAGCGCCTGGAGGGCGACGAGCCCGAGCCGATGCGAGTCGACAAGGTCAACCTGCGCGAGCTTTCGGCCCTGGCCATGCACCCGCAGTTCACCGAAGGCCGCGCCCTGGCGGCGCTGTACCTGGCTCGTGACCTGCTGATCCAGCGCGGGGTGCTCAGCGCATGAACGACCTGCAATTGCTGCACGAGGTGGTGAAGCTCGCCCAGCTGGCCGGCGAGGCGATCTTGCCGTTCTGGCGCGCTGACGTGGCGGTGACCAACAAGGCCGATGACTCCCCGGTGACCGCCGCCGACCTGGCTGCGCACCGGGTCATTGCCGACGGCCTGCTGGCGCTGGCGCCGCACATCCCGGTGTTGTCCGAAGAAGATTGCGATATTCCCCTGGCGACCCGTGAAGGCTGGCAGCGCTGGTGGCTGGTCGACCCGCTGGATGGCACCAAGGAGTTCATCGCCGGCAGCGAGGAGTTCACCGTCAACATCGCGCTGATCGAGAACGGCGAGGTGGTGTTCGGCGTGGTGGCGATGCCGACCAATGGCCGCTGCTACTTCGGCGGGCGTGAGCTGGGCGCCTGGCGCACCGAGGGCGATGGCCCCGCGCAACCGATTCAGGTGCGCAACGCGCCGCCAGCCGATGGCCGCTTCACCGTGGTTGCCAGCCGCCGCCACTCCAGCCCGCAGCAGGAGGCCCTGCTGGCCGGCCTTGGTGCGGCGGTGGGTGAGCTGGAACTTGCCAATATCGGCAGCTCGCTGAAGTTCTGCCTGCTGGCCGAAGGCAGTGCCGATTGCTACCCGCGCCTGGCGCCGACTTCGCAGTGGGATACTGCCGCTGCGCAAGGGGTGCTGGAAGGGGCCGGGGGCGAGGTGATCGGCTTGGACGGGCAGGCGTTCCGCTACCCGCCCCGCGAATCGTTGCTCAACCCGTTCTTCCTGGCCTTGCCGGCAGCTGCCGGGTGGCGGCAGGCGTTGGTGGCGCTGGCTATCGCGATCGACGCCTGAGGCCCTATCGCCGGCAAGCCGGCTCCTACAGGTACAGCACAGGCCTGAAGGTTATGCGATCCCTGTAGCAGATCACCCAGCCTTTTCGGGCTGCGCTGTCGCGCAGAGAACTGGTCTCGCAGATGTATCACGCCCCCTGTGGGAGCGGCTTTAGCCGCGAAGCAGGCGCCGCGGTAGATGGCACCGGCTTCGCCGGTGTTCGCGGGTAAACCCGCTCCCACAGGACCCTGCTAAAACAATGAGTAATCTGTTGTTCCCTGAGAGCCGGCTTGCCGGCGATAGCGCCCGAACAGGCAACACACCCCTCAACGATGCAACACGTACTGCCCGCTGAACTTCACCGCCGGCTCGTCACTGCCTTCGTTGCTCACCACCGTCTCCAGCGTCAAGCGCGCCCGCCCGCGGCGCTGGTACATCGCCAGGAAGCGCTCCCAGGCTTTCTCGTCCGGCGCCGGGCAGCGTGCCACTGCGGTGCCGGTTACCGGCAACGGGTAACTGATCTGCCCCTCCTGGATGACGATATGTCCGTCATCGATACCCAGCTCGCGCAACCTCAGGTGCAGCCAACCCCAGCCCGCCAGCACCGCGCCGCAGTACAGGCTGCCGCCGAACATGGTGCTCTTGTGGTTGACGTTGGGCGCCAGCGGCAATTGCAGGCGCAGGCACTGCCCGTGCCAGTCGAGCACCTGCATGCCCATCTCGCGGGTCAGGGGAATGTCACTGTGCAGCACGGCTTGCAGGTACTGGCTGTCGCTGGTCATTAACGGGTTTCCTCATGTTCTTCATGCCCGCCACCGGCGCCGTCGAAGTTCAGGCCATGCTTGCGCAGCTTGTCGTGCAGGGTCTTGCGTGGGATGCCCAGGGCCTCGGCAAGGCTGCGCATCGAGTTGTGCGGCTGGGCCAGTTCGCTGGCGATCAGCGAGCGCTCGAACTGCTCGACCTGCTCGCTGAGGTTGCCGCTGGGCACCGGTACCTGTACCTGTGTACTGGGAGCCGTGGCCTGGCCATCGAGGGCCAGCTCCAGGCCCAGGGCGAAGCGCTCGGCGGCGTTTTGCAGCTCGCGCACGTTGCCTGGCCAGTCGTGGCGCAGCAGCAGCGCGCGCTGGGCCGGTTGCAGGCTGTGCGGGGGCAGGCCGTGGCGCTGGCTGGCGGCATCGGCGAAGTGCTGGAACAGCACCAGAATATCGTCGCCGCGCTCGCGCAGGGCCGGAATGCGCAGCGGCGCAACGTTCAGGCGGTAGTAAAGGTCGGCACGAAAGCGCCCCTGGTCGGCCGACTGGCGCAGGTCTTCCTTGGTGGCGGCGATGATGCGGATATCCAGCGGGATCAACTGGTTGCCGCCCAGGCGCTCGACCACCCGCTCCTGCAGCAGGCGCAGCAGCTTCACCTGCACGTCCAGGCTCATGCTCTCGATTTCGTCGAGGAACAGCGTGCCGCCGTTGGCGAACTCGAACTTGCCGATGCGCCGCTTCTGCGCGCCGGTGAAGGCCCCCGGCTCATGGCCGAACAGCTCGCTTTCGACCACCGACTCGGCCAGCGCACCGGCGTTGATGGCCACGAACGGGCCATCGCGGCGGCTCGACAGGTCGTGCAGGGCACGGGCCACCACCTCCTTGCCGGCACCGGTCTCACCGAGGATCAACACGTCGGCGCGGGTACCGGCCAGCGCGCCGATCTGCTCGCGCAGGCGCTGCATCGACGGCGACTGGCCCACCAGGCGGGTGGCCAGTTGCTGGCGGTCGCTCAGGGCCAGGCGCAGGCTGCGGTTGTCCAGCACCAGCCGGCGCAGGGCCAGGGCGCGGCGCACGCTGTCCAGCAGGGCATCGGTGGCGAAGGGCTTTTCGAGAAAATCGTAGGCCCCGGCGCGCATGGCCTGCACCGCCAGCGGCACATCGCCGTGGCCGGTGATCAGCAGCACCGGCAGCTCGCTGTCGCGGGCGCGCAGCTGTTCCAGCAGTTGCAGGCCGTCGATGCCCGGCATGCGGATATCGCTGACCACCACCCCCGGCCAGTCGGCCTCGATGCGCCCGGCCAGGCCCTGGGCGTCGGCCAGTGCCACCACCTTGAGCCCGGCCAGGTCGAGGGTCTGGCTCAGGGCCTGGCGCAGGTGCGGGTCGTCATCGACCAGGATCACCTGGGCGCGGCTGTCGATCAGTGTCTCGGTCATGCCGAGGTGTCCTCCGAAGATTGCAGGTTGGCGCCAGGCGTGGCCACGCGCAGTTGCAGGGTCAGCAGGGCGCCGCCTTCCGGGTGGTTGGCCAGCAGCAGTTCACCGCCCAGGGCGCGCATCAGGCTTTCGCAGATGGCCAGGCCCAGGCCCAGGCCCTGGGTGCGGGTCTTGGTGGTAAAGAACGGCTCCTTGGCGTGTTCCAGGGCCTGGCGGCTGAAGCCCGGGCCATTGTCGCGGATGTACAGATAGACGCAGTCCTCGACGCGCTCGGCACTCAGCCACAGTTTGCGCGGGTTGGCTTTTTCGGTGAGGGCGTCCAGGGCGTTGGCCAGCAGGTTGCCCAGCACCTGGCGCAGGCGGGTTTCGCCGGCCTGCACCCACAGGGTGGCCTCGGGCAGGTCGCGCACCAGTTCCACCGCCATCGCCCGGCGGCGTTTGGCCAGCAGCGCCAGGGCGTCGTCCAGCGCCGGTTGCAGGGCCACGCTTTCGGGGGCGTGGCGGTCGCGGCGGGCGAAGGCGCGCAGGTGGGCGATGATCGAGGCCATGCGCCCGGTCAGTTCGCCGATCAGCTTGAGGTTGCCGCGCACATCCTCGGTGCGCTCATGGTCGAGCAGAATCTCGGCGTTTTCGGCGTAGCTGCGGATCGCCGCCAACGGCTGGTTGAGCTCGTGGCTGATGCTCGCCGACATGGTGCCCAGCACCGACAGCTTGCCGGCCTGCACCAGCTCGTCCTGGGCGCGCACCAGCTCCTGCTGGGCGTTCTCGCGCTCCAGCACCGCGCTTTTCAGGCGCGTGTTGAGGCCTTCGAGGGCGGCGGTACGTTCGGCCACGCGTTTTTCCAGCTCCTGCCGGGCATGGGCTTCGAAGTCGATGCGGTCGATGTAGTGGCGCCGGCGCTGCATCACCAGCCCGGCCAGCAGCATCGCCACCAGCAGGGCGCCGGCGCCGATGGCCATCACCGTCTGCACCGAGCGGTCGACCAGAATGCGCGGGGCGAGGATGCTCACCTGCCAGCCGGTTTCCCGAATGTCGCGGGTCTGGGTGATCCAGGCGTCGGCGGGCAGGGTCAGCGGTTGCGGGGCCTGGGTCGGGTAGGGCTGGATGGCGATGATCGCCTGGCGTTCGGCGTCGGTCAGCTCGCGGGTGGCGCGAAAACGCCAGTCCGGGCGTGAGGTCAGCACCACCACGCCGTTCTGGTCGGTCAGCAGCAATTGCTCGGGGGTGCGGCCCCACAGGGTTTCGGTGTGGTCGAGGTCGACCTTGACCACCAGCACGCCGATCAACCGCTCGCGGTCGCGCACGGCAGCGGCGAAGAAGTAGCCGCGCTTGGCCGAAGTGGTGCCCTGGCCGAAGAAGCGCCCCAGGCGCCCGGCCATGGCCTCGTTGAAGTACGGGCGGAAGGCGAAGTTGCGGCCGACGAAACTGTCTTGCTTGTCCCAGTTGGAGGCGGCCAGGGTGTTGCCGCTGACGTCCATCAGGTACATCACCTCGGCACCGGTCTGGTGGGTGATGTCCTTGAGCAGGCGGTTGGCGTTGGTCACCGCCTCGAGCTTGAACGGGTCGGCCAGGGCGCCACGCAGCGCCGGCAGGTCGCCGAGAATTTGCGGCAGCACCTCGTAGCGGTGCAGGGTGCCGAGCAGGTTGGCGACGTACAGGTCGAGGGTCTGGCGGTTCTGCGAGGCCAGCTGGTCCTGGTAATAGCGCTCGGCCAGGTGGTGCAGCGGCCACAGCAGCGGCGCCAGGCACAGGGCCAGCAGGGCGAGGCTGCGCCAGCGGGGGCGGCGGGGAGGCGTCGGTTTCGGAATCATCTAGTCATTGCGCCAGAAAAGTCTGGCGCAATTATGCGCTACTTGAGGCAGTCGATCAGCGCTTGATGCCAGTGCGGCTGGCTGACCTGCCACTGTTCGGCGAGCCGGGTGCAGTCCAGGCGCGAATTGAGCGGGCGCTGGGCCGGGGTCGGGTACTCGCTGGAGGGGATCGGCAGCAGTTCGGCGCACGGCAGGCCGCGGGCCTTGAGCTGCTCGCCGATGGCCTGGGCGAAGCCGAACCAGGAGGTTTCGCCCTGGGCTGTCAGGTGGTAGGTGCCCCAGGCGCCGGCTTGGCCTTGCTGCCAACGTTCGATCAGTGCGCGGGTGCTGGCGGCGATGGTGGCGGCCCAGGTGGGGGCGCCGATCTGGTCAGCCACCACTTTGAGCTGCGGCTTTTCTTGCAGCAGGCGCTGCATGGTCAGCAGGAAGTTGCGCCCATGCTGCGAGTAGACCCAGCTGGTACGCAGAATCAGGTGTTCACCGGCCACCTCACCAATCGCCTGCTCGCCGGCCAGCTTGCTGCGCCCGTACACGCCCAGCGGGTTGGGCGCGTCGTCTTCGCTGTAGGGCGTGGCCTTGCTGCCGTCGAACACATAGTCGGTGGAGTAGTGAATCAGCGGCACGCCCAGGCGCGCGGCTTCTTCGGCCAGCACCCGGGGGGCGTCGGCGTTGATCGCGAAGGCGAGTTCGGCCTCGCTCTCGGCCAGGTCCACGGCGGTGTGGGCGGCGGCGTTGATGATCAACTCGGGTGCCAGGTCGCGCAGCGGCACACGCAACTGCTCGGGCTTGGCCAGGTCGAGCTGGTCGCGGCCCAGCAGCAGCACCTCGCCCAGCCCCGCCAGCGAGCGGCCCAACGCCTGGGCCACCTGGCCGTTGTGGCCGCACACCAGGATTCTCATGGGAACAGCTCCGCGTCCTTGAGCAGCACAGCAGCCTGGTCCTTGGCCGACAGCTGCGGCTGCAGCCCGTCCAGTTGCCAGTCGATGGCCAGTTGTGGATCGTCCCAGCGGATGCTGCGCTCGGCGGCGGGGTTGTAGTAGTCGGTGGTCTTGTACAGAAACTCGGCCGACTCGCTGAGCACCACAAAGCCATGGGCGAAACCGGCCGGGATCCACAGCTGCCGGTGGTTGTCGGCACTCAGCCGCTCGGCTACCCACTGGCCGAAGGTCGGCGAGCTGCGGCGGATGTCCACCGCCACGTCCAGCACCTCGCCCTGTACCACCCGCACCAGTTTGCCCTGGGGGTTCTGCACCTGGTAGTGCAACCCGCGCAGCACGCCGCGCTGGGAGCGTGAGTGGTTGTCCTGGACGAACTCGGCCTGCACCCCGGTGCACTCGGCGAAGGCACGGGCATTGAAGCTTTCGTAGAAGAACCCGCGGCTGTCGCCGAAGACCTTGGGTTCGATGATCAGTACATCGGGGATTGCGCTTTCAACGATTTTCATGGGTCTCTTCAGCCAACTTGCTCAAGTACTGGCCGTATCCGGTTTTTTTCAAATCCGCAGCCTTGGCCAGCAGGCGTTCGCGGCTAATCCAGCCCTCCTGGAAGGCAATTTCTTCCAGGCAGGCGACTTTCAGGCCCTGGCGGTTCTCGATGGTCTGCACGTACTGCGAGGCCTCCAGCAGGCTCTCGTGGGTGCCGGTGTCGAGCCAGGCAAAACCTCGGCCAAAACGTTCGACACGCAGGTCGCCACGCTTGAGGTAGGCATTGTTGACGTCGGTGATCTCCAGCTCGCCCCGGGCCGAGGGGCGAATGCCCTTGGCGATCTGCACCACGTCGTTGTCGTAGAAGTACAGGCCGGTCACCGCGTAGCTGGACTTGGGCTGCTGCGGTTTTTCCTCGATCGACAGGGCCCGGCCTTCGGCGTCGTACTCGATCACGCCGAAGCGCTCCGGGTCCTTGACCCAGTAGCCGAACACGGTGGCGCCGCTGGTGTGGCTGGCGGCGCGTTGCAACTGCCCGGTGAAGCCCTGGCCGTGGAAGATGTTGTCGCCCAGGATCAGGCACACCGAGTCTTTGCCGATGAACTCCTCGCCAATCAGGAACGCCTGGGCCAGGCCGTCGGGGGAGGGCTGCTCGGCGTAGCTCAAGTTGATGCCGAACTGGCTGCCGTCGCCAAACAGCTGGCGGTACTGCGGCAGGTCCTGGGGGGTGGAAATCAGCAGGATGTCGCGAATGCCGGCGAGCATCAGTACCGAGATCGGGTAGTAGATCATCGGCTTGTCGTAGATCGGCAGCAGTTGCTTGGACACCCCGAGGGTGATCGGGTGCAGGCGGGTGCCGGAGCCACCGGCCAGGACGATACCTTTGGTCATGCGATCAGGTCCTTGAAGTCGGAGTTGCCCAGCCGTTGCCCTTGGTAGCTGCCATCCTGGACGTGTTTGCACCAGTCTAGATTGGCCAAATACCACTGGACGGTCTTGCGCAGCCCTGTGAAGAAAGTTTCATCGGGTACCCAGCCCAGCTCGCGTTCGATCTTGCTGGCATCGATGGCGTAGCGCAGGTCGTGGCCGGGGCGGTCCTTGACGAAGGTGATCAAGCTGGCATAGCCGCTTGCCGGGCGCTGTTCGGGCGCCAGTTCCTCGAGCAGCGCGCACAAGGTGCGTACCACATCGATGTTCTTCTGCTCGTTGTGCCCGCCGATGTTGTAGGTTTCGCCGACCTTGCCGGTGGTCACCACGCTCAGCAGCGCACGGGCGTGGTCCTCGACGTACAGCCAGTCGCGCACTTGCTCGCCGTTGCCGTATACCGGCAGCGGCTTGCCGGCCAGGGCGTTGAGGATCATCAGCGGGATGAGCTTCTCGGGGAAATGGTACGGGCCGTAGTTGTTCGAGCAGTTGGTGATCAGCACCGGCAGCCCATAGGTGCGCTGCCAGGCACGCACCAGGTGGTCGGAGGCCGCCTTGCTGGCCGAGTAGGGCGAGCTTGGCGCGTAGGGGGTGGTTTCGCTGAACAGCTCGTCGGCACCGTGCAGGTCGCCGTACACCTCATCGGTGGAGATATGGTGGAAGCGAAACGCCGTACGTTTTTCACCCGGCAGTTTGCTCCACCAGGCGCGGGTGGCCTCCAGCAGTGCATAGGTGCCGACGATGTTGGTGTGGATGAACGCGGCCGGGCCGTCGATCGAGCGGTCGACATGGGACTCGGCGGCCAGGTGCATGATGGCATCTGGCTGGAAGCGCTCGAGCACCGCACTGACCGCCGGCTGGTCGGCGATATCCGCCTGGACGAACTCGTAGCGGGTGTTGCTGGCGATACGCTGCAGCGACTCCAGGTTGCCGGCGTAGGTCAGCTTGTCGAGGTTCAGCACCTGGTGCCCGGTGTGGTCGATCAGCTGGCGGACCAGGGCCGAGCCGATGAAACCGGCGCCGCCGGTAACGAGAATGCGCATGTACGGTTGCCTGTGCTGGAAAGTGATGGCAATAGCGTAGCCTGTCGGCTGCGCTCACCCATGGCAAGTAGAACGGCGCCCTCAAGGGCTGCGGACTTTTATGGGGGGCTACTTGTTTATCGGCTGCAGTAGTGGCGATATAAGCGAAAAAAACGAGGTCCCCTGCAAATGCCCCTGAGTACCCTGATCCAGCGTTCGAGCCAGCCCAGCCCAACACTGGGCGAAGCCCAGGCCCATGCCTTGCTGCGCTCGCACTACGATTTGCAGGGCAGCCTGCAGGCGCTGGGCAGCCAGCAGGACCTGAACTTTCGTGTCGACACCGATCAGGGCCGCTTCGTGCTCAAGGCCTGCCACGGCAGCTACGCCGAAGCAGAGCTGCAGGCCCAGCATGCAGCGCTGGCCTACCTGCGCCAGCACGGCGTGCCGGCGCCGAAAGTGCGCCCGGCGAAGGGCGGCGATGAACTGCTGGCGGTGGAGGTCGATGACCAGCCCCTGCGTATACGCCTGCTCGACTATATCGACGGCGAGCCGCTGACCCGCCTCAAACATATGCCGGTGCGCCTGATGGCCGAGCTGGGTGCGTTGTGCGCACGGCTCGATCAGGCCCTGGCAGGCTTCGATCATCCAGGGCTGGAGCGCACCCTGCAATGGGACCCGCGCCATGCCGTGGCGCTGGTCGAGCACCTGCTGCCGGTGATCAGCGACCCACAGCGCCGCGAACAGGTCGCCGCGCTGGCCGCCCAGGCGGCGCAGGCGCTGGCTCCGCTGGTGGCGCAGTTGCCGGTGCAGGCGGTGCATCTGGACATCACCGACGACAACGTGGTCTGGGCCCGTGACGGGCAGCGCGAGTGGCAGGTACAGGGGGTGATCGACTTCGGCGACCTGCTGCGCACCTGGCGCATCGCCGACCTGTCGGTGACTTGCTCGGCCCTGCTGCACCACGCCGAAGGCGACCCGCTGCGCATTCTTGCGGCCGTTTCGGCCTACCACGCCGTGAACCCGCTGCAAACCGCCGAGTTACGCGCCCTGTGGCCGTTGGTGCAACTGCGCGCCGCGGTGCTGGTGCTGAGCAGCGAGCAGCAACTGGCAGTCGACCCGGGCAACCAGTACACCCGCGACAACATCGCCCATGAATGGCAGATCTTCGATACCGCCAACGCCGTGCCGGCGGCGCTGATGGAGGCGGCGATCCTGCAGGCGGCTGGCCAGGCACCGGTGCAACCGGACTTGAGCAGTTGCGCGCCGTTGCTGGCGTCCATCGCCGGGCAAGCAGTGCGGTGTGTCGACCTTGGGGTGCTCAGCCCGCACTGCGAAGCGGGCAATTGGCAGGAGCCAGGTTTTGATCAGCGCCTGCTGGCTGCGCAGCCCGCGCCGGCCAGCAGCCTGCATGGCCAATACCGCCTGTCGCAGACCCATATCGACCGCGCCGATGAGCCGGCCACCTGCGCCCTGGGCGTTGAGCTGCACCTGCTGCCGGGCAGCGCCTTGCAAGCCCCGCAGGACGGTGTGTGGCAGCGTATGGACGCCCAGCGTGGCTGCTTGCGTACCGAGGCCTGGACCCTCTGGCTCGATGGCCTCGAAGAGGCCCCGGCCGACGGCCAGGTGCTGCAGCGTGGCCAAGCGCTGGGCGCCACCTGCGGTTACCTGCGGGTGCAGCTATGCCTGGGCAGCGAGGCCCGGCCGCCGTTCTTCGCCACGCCGTCCCACGCCGCTGCCTGGCTGGCGCTGTGCCCGTCGCCTGCAGCATTGCTGGGTTTTGGCTGCGACGCAGAACCCCTGGCCGACCCGCAGGCGCTGCTGGCCCGGCGTGACGCCAGCTTCGCCCGCTCGCAGAAGCACTATTACGCCCAGCCGCCGCACATCGAGCGCGGTTGGCGCAACTACCTGATCGACATGCAGGGCCGCTCGTACCTCGACATGCTCAACAACGTCGCGGTGCTTGGCCATGGCCACCCGCGCATGGCCGCCGAGTCGGCGCGCCAGTGGTCGCTGGTCAACACCAACTCGCGTTTTCACTACGCGGCCATCGCCGAATTTTCCGAGCGTTTGCTCGAGGTGGCGCCAGAAGGCTTCGACCGGGTGTTCCTGGTCAACAGCGGTACCGAGGCCAACGACCTGGCGATCCGCCTGGCCTGGGCCTACAGCGGCGGGCGTGACCTGCTCAGTGTGCTGGAGGCGTACCACGGCTGGTCGGTGGCCACCGATGCGATCTCCACATCGATTGCCGACAACCCGCAAGCGCTGGAAACCCGCCCCGACTGGGTGCACCCGGTAGAGGCGCCGAACACCTTCCGCGGGCGTTTCCGTGGTGCCGAAAGTGCTGACGATTACCTGCGTGACGTCGACGCCAAGCTGGCTGCCATCGATGCCAGCGGGCGCCCGCTGGCCGGCATGATCTGCGAGCCGGTGTACGGCAATGCCGGCGGTATTTCGCTGCCGCCGGGCTACCTGCAACAGGCCTACGCCAAGGTGCGCCAGCGCGGCGGGGTGTGCATCGCCGACGAGGTGCAGGTGGGCTATGGGCGTCTGGGCGAGTACTTCTGGGGCTTCGAGGAGCAGGGCGTGGTGCCGGACATCATCACCATGGCCAAGGGCATGGGCAACGGCCAACCGTTGGGTGCGGTGATCACCCGCCGCGAGATCGCCGAAGCGCTGGAGGCCGAGGGCTACTTCTTCTCGTCCGCTGGCGGCAGCCCGGTGAGCTGCCGCATCGGCATGGCGGTACTCGAGGTGATGCGCGACGAGGGCCTGTGGGACAACGCCCGCGATGTGGGCCGTTACTTCAAGGCGCGCCTCGAGGCACTGGTCGATAAACATCCGCTTGCCGGCGCTGCCCATGGCTCGGGCTTCTACCTGGGTCTGGAGCTGGTGCGTGACCGCGACACCCTGGAGCCTGCCAGCGAGGAAACCATGGCCCTGTGCAACCGCCTGCGCGAGCTGGGGATCTTCATGCAGCCGACCGGCGACTACCTGAACATCCTCAAGATCAAGCCACCGATGTGCACCACCCGGGCCAGCGTGGACTATTTCGTCGACAGCGTGGATCGCGTTCTGGGTGAGGGGTTGTAAGAGCCCATCGGCAGTAACGGGCTTGCTCACTTTCCAAAAGCTGGCGCGATGCCTGTGGGAGCGGGCTTGCCCGCGAAGCAGGCGACGCGATGGCTGGCACCGGCTGCGCCGGTGTTCGCGGGCAAGCCCGCTCCCACAGGGATCGCGCCAGCTTTGAGAGATTGAGCAAGACAGTTGCGCCTACAAGGCTTGCGTCGCACTCGTGATCATTCCTTCAAGCTGAATATCGATTGATATCGGTTTTAATGTGCTATTATAAGAAAATATTTTCTTAATGGCTATTTAAAGCCGATATTTATCGGTTGTAATATCGGCTCCCTCACTGCCTGCCTATACTGGCAGGCCTGCCCGCACCCTATTCGTTCAACGACCTGGCGCCCCTGGCCCCGGGCCTTCGCAGAGGTTACCCATGAAGACCCTCAATTCGACCCCGCGCGCCGACGGCTTCCACATGCCCGCTGAATGGGCTCCGCAAACCCAGGTCTGGATGGTCTGGCCGGAGCGCCCGGACAACTGGCGCCTGGGCGGCAAGCCGGCGCAGGCGGCCCATGTGACCCTGGCCAAGGCCATCGCACGCTTCGAGCCGGTCACCGTGGCAGTGTCTGCCGGGCAGTACGAAAATGCCCGCCGCCAACTGGACATGCCCAATATCCGCGTGGTCGAAATCAGCAACGATGACGCCTGGGTGCGTGACACCGGCCCGACCTTCGTGATCAACAGCCACGGCGAAGTGCGCGGCGTGGACTGGGGCTTCAATGCCTGGGGCGGCTTCGATGGCGGCCTGTATGCGCCATGGAACCGTGACGAAGAGCTGGCCGCCAAGGTCATGGAAATGGAGCGCGTGCAGCGCTACCACACCGAGGGCTTCGTGCTCGAGGGCGGTTCGATCCACGTCGATGGCGAAGGCACCCTGATCACCACCGAGGAGTGCCTGCTCAACCGCAACCGCAACCCGCACCTGAACCGCGAGCAGATCGAAGACGTGCTGCGCGAGCACCTGGCGGTGGACACCATCATCTGGCTGCCGGACGGCCTGTACAACGACGAGACCGATGGCCACGTCGACAACTTCTGCTGTTACGTAAGCCCGGGCGAAGTGTTACTGGCCTGGACCGATGATTCCAACGACCCCAACTACGCGCGCTGCCACGCCGCCTTTGAAGTGCTGAAAAACAGCCGCGATGCCAAGGGCCGCGAGTTTGTGGTGCACAAGATGCCCATCCCCGGCCCGCTGTTCGCCACCGAAGAAGAATGCGCCGGTGTCGACCAGGTGGCCGGCAGCCAGGAACGCGACCCGTCGGTGCGCCTGGCCGGTTCCTACGTGAACTTCCTGATCGTCAACGGCGGCATCATCGCGCCGAGCTTCGACGACCCGGCAGATGCGCAGGCCAGAGCCATCCTGGCGAAGATCTTCCCCGACCATGAGGTGGTGATGATCCCAGGCCGCGAGCTGTTGCTGGGCGGTGGCAACATCCACTGCCTGACCCAACAGCAGCCGGCGCCTGTGAAGCGCTGAACCCCGGCAAAGCAAAAGCCCGTCCTTGTGACGGGCTTTTTTGTGGGCGACGACAGGCTGCAGGGCAGGATGGCACACGTCTTGTATTGTTTTTTCATTGTGTTTCAGCGGGATAGGTCTACGCCGTTCTGTAACAAACCTTACGTAAGTTAGCCGCTCACGGGCCCAGGGAGTGCGTGTGGAAATGAATGCAGCAAGTGAGTCGGCTATGCCCCCATCGGCGGTAAACCATGAATCGCTCAAAATTCTGGCGCAGTGGCTTAAGCACCATGGAAGCATCCGGGTCAGGACGACCGACCCACGACGTCTGCTGAATGGGCGATACCCTCAGGGGCTGATCAGCGATGCAGAGCTCGATGCGCTGCTGGCTGTGTGGCACTGAAGCGGGACGCAGCCTATGCGTAAAAAAACGCCAGCGCATAGCGCTGGCGTTTTTGTTTGCCCGCCAAAACGCTACCCCGTGTAGGAGCGGCCTTGTGTCGCGAAAGGGCCGCGAGGCGGCCCCGGCGATATCAGCTTGGAAATGGCATCCTGGGCCCGCTACGCGCGCCTTTCGCGACACAAGGCCGCTCCTACAGGGCGAGCGCGTCTGGCGCAGGCAATCAGAAGCTATAGCTCCCGGTCACCACCAGGTTGCGCGGGTCGCCGAACTGGATCTGCGCTGCACTGGTGGCCGAGCTGTAGTAGGTCTTGTCGGCGATGTTGTTCAGCGCCGCCCGCACATCCCAGTCGCGGGTGCGGTAACCGGCCAGGGCATCCCAGCGGCCATAGCCCGGCAGCTTGATGGTGTTCTGGTTATCGGCAAAACGCTCGCCCACCAGGGTCAGCCCGGTTTCGGCGTACCAGCCAAGCTCAGGCTTCCAGGTCACGAACAGGCTGGCGTTGCGCCGGGCCACGTCGTTGATGCGGTTGCCTTCCTGGCCGTTGTTGTCCTTGACGATGATAGCGTCCTGCAGGCCGATGCCGCCGCGTACGTACCAGTTGCCCACCACGTGGCCGTTGGCGGTCAGCTCGATGCCGCGCGAGCGCTGCAGGCCCGACAGCAGGGTGATGGTTGGGTCGTTCGGGTCGCGGGTGCGGCGGTTGTACAGCTCAAGCTCGTAGATCGCCAGGGTGGTGGTCAGGCGCTCGTCCAGCCAGTCGCTCTTGACCCCGATTTCCTTCTGCCGGGTCTGCTCCGGGTCGGTCTGGTTGGTGTTGCCGGCCGCCCCCGGGGTGATGCCGATCAGCCCGCCGCCCACCGGCGAGTAGGTCTTGCTCCAGGAGGCGTAGAACGAATGCTCGCGCCACGGTGTGTAGACCACGCCCAGGCGCGGGCTGACGCTGTTGTCGTCCTGCTTTTCGCTGAGGCCGCGCAGCTTGTTGGTGGTCTCTACTTCGAACTGGTCGAAGCGCACGCCGGCCAGCAATTGCCACTGCTCGTTCAGGCGAATCTGGTCCTGCAGGTAGACGCCGCGGCTGTCGACCACCGTGTGGTTGTTGCTCGACACCATCATGGCGCCAGTGTGCTGCAGGTTGCGGTCGGGATTGTTCAGGTCCAGTGGTGGTACCGGGCGGCTACCGGCACCGGTTGTCCTGGCGGTGAGCAGCACCGGGTCGCGGCGCTGGTTGCCGAACTCCAGGCCCAGCAGCAGGGTGTGCTCCAGGCCCCAGGTGGCAAAGTCGCCCTCGGCCTCGAGGTTGTTGAACAGGTTGCGGGTGTTCAGGTCCTGCTGCCAGCGCTGACGGGTGACCAGGTTGGTGCGCGGGTTGTAGGCGGTCTGGTAGGTGTTGTCGAACTCGCTGTCGAGCTTGAACAGGCCCAGGGTGTGGCGCAGCTGCCAGTGCTCGTTCAACTGGTAGTTCAGGCGCGAGCGCAGCGACTCGGCGCGGTCGTCGATGTAGTCGCGCTGGGTATCGCCGTAGGTGCTGCTGCGGCTGACGTCTGCCGGGCGCCCGGTCAGCGGGTTGCCGGGGATGCCGCGGTCGGGGGTGCGGTTGTAACGGCTGTACTCGTACTGTACCAGCCAGTCCAGGTCGGGGCTCAGTTGCCAGCGCATCGAGGGGGCGAACAGCTGGCGGTTGCCGTCGACGCCGTGGCGGAAGCTGTTGCTGTCTTCGTTGCCCATGTTCAGGCGCAGGCTGAGGGTGTCGCTGGGGTCGGCGCTGAGGTCGGCATACAGGCTGCGCAGGTCCTGACTGCCGGCCTGGGCCTCGATGCTCGAGCGGCGCCCGTGTTCCGGGGCCTTGCTCACCCGGTTGACGATACCACCCTGGCTGCCACGGCCGTACAGCACGGCAGCCGGGCCCTTGAGCACTTCGACCCGTTCGATGTTGTGCAGGTCGCGGGTGTACTGGCTGTCGTCGCGAATGCCGTCCAGGTAGAAGTCGTTGCTGGCGTCGAAGCCGCGGATACGCAGGCTGTCGAAGCGGGTGTCGGCGCCGCTGCTGACGTTGGGTATGCCTTCGAGTGCCTTGCCCAGGCTGCTGTTGCCGTAGTCCAGGGCGGTGCGCGCCTTGACCGTGTCGATGGCCTGGGGCACGTAGCGCAGCGGGGTCGAGGTGCGGGTTGCGGTGCTGACTTCGCGCACGCGCGGGTTGTCTTCCTCGCGTTCGTTGTCGGCGGTTACCGAGGTTTCCGGCAGGGTGGTGGCGGCGCTGGCCAGGCTGGCGCCGAGCAGCAGCGTGAGGCCCAGGGGTGATAGGTGGCGGGGGGCAGGCATTGCAAGTGTCCGGATAGTGGGATGAGAAACCGGCGCGGATGTTAATGCGATGTATTCGCTATTGCATGGCTATTTGTAAAGCCTTGTCTTTACATATGTATCCATTTGTAACGTGGGTCCCGTTCGAAATCGCTCATGCCTAGCGCGTTTTCCGGCCTGGGTCTGTCAGGCGTATATGACAGCCGTGCGGTTTTTTTCCGCAATTCATGAAAGAGACAAAAATGCGCTGACTCAGGGCATTCAGGCGTGAGAATGCACTATCAGTGACCTCGTTTTTGGTTATATCAACCTGCAATTCACGATTTTTTGACATGTATAAGCAGGCGCGGATAGGATTCGGCCTCTACGCCTGCTGGCCATGACCTGGCCATGAGGTTCAAAGGCCCGCCGCAGACACTCTGCAGGCCTTTGAGCCGGATCCGCATAGCGTCGAACCTACGAAGGGGCGTTGGTTCCTGGCGTTTTTATGCAGCGCGTTTTTGAACTGGAAATAAGGAAAATAAACAATGTTGAAAACCAGGATCAGCCTGGTCGCCCTGGCGATGATCGCCGCGACCCAGGCACAGGCCAATGAGCAGGCCGAAAGCAAGGGCTTCATCGAAGACAGCCACGCCAACGTGCTGCTGCGCAACGCCTACATCAACCGTGACAAGAAGCACGGTACCGATGACCAGATCGAATGGGGCCAGGCTTTCATCGGCAACTTCTCCTCCGGCTTCACCCAGGGCACCGTCGGTGTCGGCGTCGACGCATTCGGCCTGTACGCCGTGCGTCTGGACGGCGGCAAGGGCCACAACGGTGGCGGCGGCGTCGACTTCTTCAAGCCGCACAACACCACGAACGCTGATGGCAACGCCAGCAGCCCGCACGACCTCGCCCGTGCCGGCGCTGCGGTCAAGTTCCGCATCTCCAACACCGTGCTCAAGTACGGTGACCAGATGCCGACCCTGCCGGTGCTGAACTACGATGACGGCCGCCTGCTGCCAGAAAGCTTCACCGGCACCCTGATCACCTCCAAGGAGATCAAGGGCCTCGAGCTGAACGCCGGTCGCTTCACCCAGGAAGCGCGCAAGAGCGCCGAAGGGCGTGACAGCGGCGGCCTGAAGTCGATCAACGTGCTCGGCGGCAGCTACAAGTTCACCGACAACTTCACCGCGGCCTTGTACACCGCTGACAACGAAGATGTGATGAAGAAGCACTACCTGGGCCTGAACTACGTCTTCCCGATCGCGGCAGACCAGTCCCTGACCCTGGACTTCAACGGCTACAAGACCGACATCGACAAGAAGTTCGTGCGTGACGCCAAGCTGACCGGCGACTCCAACACCATCTGGAGCCTGGCGGCCACCTACGCCTACGGCCCGCACTCGTTCACCCTGGCGCACCAGCGCAGCACCGGCAACACCGGCTACAACTACAGCGGCTACCAGAGCGCTGGCGGTGTGGGTGACGGCGGTTCGACCATCTACCTGGCCAACTCCTACTGGTCCGACTTCAACGCCGAAGACGAGCGCTCCTGGCAGCTGGGCTACGGCCTGGACTTCGGCGCCTTTGGCGTACCGGGCCTGACCTACAAAGTGGCCTACGTGGTGGGTGACAACATCAACACCCGTGGCTTCGGCGAAGGCAAGGAGCGCGAGATCTTCAACCAGGTGCGCTACGTGGTTCAGGAAGGCCCGGCCAAGGACCTGTCGATCAAGCTGCGCAGCTCGTTCCTGCGTACCAACAACGCAGTCCAGCAGAACGGCTACAACGACGACGGCAACGAAGTCCGCGTATTCGTCGAGTACCCGATCAGCATCTTCTGATACTGACCTGGCGTCTCCAGCAACCCCGGCCTTGGCCGGGGTTGTTCGTTTCTGGCTCTGCAAAGGTGCCACTGCTTGTGTGGGAGCAACTGTCTTGCGCTGCCTGAACCGGCCTCATCGCCGGCAAGCCGGCGCCTACAGGTACAGCGCAGGCCGCTCCCACAGGTTCCGTCCTGCTTGCACGGCGGCGCTGCTAGATGGCCTCTGCCGCTTCTTCACGGCGCGCCACTGCCACTACAGGCGCCACTTCAACCTCCCCGAGCTGCGGCGCAAAGCTGTCACTGCGCGCCATGCGCCACATTCGCCGGTAGAACTCGCTGTCGATCGTGTCGCTGAGCAACTCGCCCGGTTTGAGGAAGGTATGCAATTGCGAGAACAGGCTGATCTCGCTGGGGCTGATGCGCCGTGCCAGGTGCTTGGGCTTGAGCTCTGAAGGGTGTTCAAGGCCTGCAGCGGCGAGCATTTCGGCCAAGGCGTGCAGGGTGTTGCGGTGAAAACTTGCCACCCGCTCGGCCTTTTCCGGTACCACCAGTGCACGCTGGCGCAGCGGGTCCTGGGTGGCCACGCCGGTAGGGCACTGGTTGGTGTGGCAGCTCTGCGACTGGATGCAGCCGATGGCGAACATGAAGCCGCGCGCCGAGTTGACCCAATCAGCACCAATGGCCAGCACGCAGGCGATGTCGAAGGCGCTGACCAGCTTGCCTGCCGCACCGATGCGCACGCGTTCGCGCAGGTTCAGGCCAACCAGGGTGTTGTGCACGAACATCAGCCCGTCGCGCAGCGGCACGCCCATGTTGTCGGAGAACTCCCGGGGCGCAGCGCCGGTGCCGCCTTCCTTGCCGTCGACGACAATGAAGTCCGGAGTGATGCCGGTGGCCAGCATGGCCTTGGCAATGCCCATGAATTCCCACGGGTGGCCCAGGCAGAACTTGAAGCCCACCGGCTTGCCGCCGCTCAACTGGCGCAGCCGGGCGACGAACTGCAGCAGTTCCACCGGGGTGCGGAAGGCGCTGTGGGCAGCAGGCGAGATGCAGTCTTCACCTTCGCGCACGCCCCGGGTGGCGGCAATTTCAGCGCTGACCTTGTGCCCCGGCAGAATGCCGCCATGCCCGGGCTTGGCGCCCTGGCTGAGCTTGATCTCGATCATCTTCACCTGGGCATCGCCGGCTTGTGCGGCGAAGCGTTCGGGGTCGAAGCGGCCCTCCTCGGTACGGCAGCCGAAATAGCCGCTGCCGATCTCCCAGATCAGGTCGCCGCCGTGCTCGCGGTGGTAGGGGCTGATGCTGCCCTCGCCGGTGTCGTGGGCGAAGCGGCCCAGGCGCGCGCCCTTGTTCAGCGCGCCGATGGCATTGGCGCTGAGGGCACCGAAGCTCATCGCCGAAATGTTGAAGATCGACGCCGAGTAGGGCTGGGTGCACTGCGGGCCGCCGATGCGGACGCGGAACGCGGCCGGGTCGGCCTGATGTGCCGGCAGCATCGAATGGCTGATGAACTCGAAACCGGGCTTGTAGGCATCGTTCAACGTGCCGAAGGCCTTCTCGGCGCTTTCGTTCTTGGCCCGGGCGTACACCAGCGAGCGCTGGGCGCGGGAGAACGGCAGCTTGTCGTCGTCACCTTCGATCAGGTACTGGCGGATTTCCGGGCGAATGGTTTCGATCAGGTAACGAATGTTGCCCAGAATCGGGTAGTTGCGCCGCACGGCGTGGTGGGTTTGGCGCATATCGTTGAGCCCGACCAGGCTCAGCAGGGCGCAAACCAGGGCCAAAGGCCACAGTGTGGAGAGGAAGAAGAGGCAGGTGATGGTGCCCAGCAGGCACAGCGCCAGGCAGGCGTAACGGCTTGGGAACGAGGCTTTCATGGGTCCGTCGCAGGCGGGGTGAGCGCCCTAGGATAGGCAAAGCCAGGCGGCGGAAAACCAGGGGAATCGGTAAAAGACTGTTACGCAGCAGGTGGGCTGCGCCCCGCGTTCAGGCAACGCCGGGGCGACAGATGCGCGCGAGTGTTATCAGGCCTTGCCGGTGATGCGGCGGTACTTGGCCATCAGCTCGTCTTCGGACTCCGGGTGGGCTTCATCCAGGGGGATGCAGTCGACCGGGCAGACCTGCTGGCATTGCGGCTCGTCGTAGTGGCCCACGCACTGGGTGCACAGGTTGGGGTCGATCACATAGATCTCTTCGCCTTGCGAGATGGCGGCGTTCGGGCACTCGGGTTCGCAGACGTCGCAGTTGATGCAATCGTCGGTGATGATCAGGGACATGGGGACTCCGGCCGGGGCGTCGGGCCCGGGCATGTTTCAAAGCGATGTGCGCAATTGTGCCGCATTCGGGCCCGCAGTGCACGCAGGCGCGACCATCAGGCCGCGCCGTTGCTTCTATAACTTACTTGCGAAAGCGCTCGGTCAGCGCATCGGCCACCGCCGGGTGGACGAACTTGGTGATATCACCGCCTAACGCGGCGATTTCCCGGACCAGCGTCGAGGAAATGAACGAATAGCGCTCGGACGGGGTGAGGAACAGGCTCTCGACGTCCGGGGCCAGCTGGCGGTTCATGTTGGCCAGCTGGAATTCGTACTCGAAGTCGGACACCGCGCGCAGGCCGCGCAGGAACACGTTGGCGCCCTGTTCCTTGGCGAAATGCGCCAGCAGCGAGGAGAAGCCGATGACTTCGACATTGGGCAGGTGCTTGGTGACCTCGCGGGCCAGCTCGACCCGTTGTTCCAGCGGGAACAGCGGGTTTTTCTTGGGGCTGGCCGCCACGGCGATGATCACGTGGTCGAACAGCCGCGAGGCGCGCTCTACCAGGTCGCCATGGCCTTTGGTAATGGGGTCGAAAGTACCCGGGTACAACACTCGGTTCATCGCGTCTTCCTGGCTGGAGTGCGTTGGGGACTCGGATGGTAGCGCAGCGACTGCGCCCGGCCAAGTCGTGCGGCCGCCCGATGGCACTATAGACAGGGCAGGCGCGGGCTGTCATGCCCCGGGTGCCAGGCGGCCGAGCAGCCCATCGCTGAGCCGTGCGGCCAGGGCGTACACCGACAATTGCGGGTTGGCGCCAATGCTGGTGGGGAACAGCGAGCCATCGTGGATCGACAGGTTGGCCAACTGGTGGTGCCGGCCGAGGCTGTCGCAGACCGCCTGGCGCGGGTCTTCGCCCATGGCGCAGCCACCCATCACGTGGGCGCTGCCCAGGCGCATGCGCAAGGTGTCCAGGGCCAGGCCGTCGATCATCGCCCGGGCCAGTTCGCTGTTTGCGGCATAGCCAGCGTCGCCGTGGACCGGCATCACCTGGCGCGCGCCTGCGGCGAACTGGATTTGCGCCATGCTGTGCCAGGCCCGGCGCAGCCCGTCGCGCAGGTAGTCGTTGACGGGGTAGTCGAGCACCGGCGAGCCGTCGTCGCGCAACTGCACCTGGCCGCCCTGGCTCTGCGGGTGGAAGCCGTCGCGCAGCAGCGCCAGCATCACGTGGGTGTGCGGCAGTTCGGCCATGCGCAGGGCGTTGCCGCGGCCATGGCCGCCGAGCAGGGTGCTGGCCAGCGCCGGGTGCAGCGGCGGTACCTCCAGCTTGTAGCCCACCGGGCCGTCGACGCCGTCCTGCCACTGGAACTGGTCGCTGTAGATCGATTGCGGTGCACCGTAGTAGGGGTCGATTTTTTCCTCGAACTGCGCTGCGCTGAAGTTCACCAGGTGCAGGAAGGTGCGTTTGCCCAGGTGTTGGTGCGGGTCGGGCGCCTGGGAGCGCAGCAGCAGGGCCGGGCTGTTGATGCCGCCGCCGGCCAGTACGTAGTGGCGGGCCTGGACCCGGATCTGCCGGCCGGTCGGGTGCACGCCCTTGGCGTCCAGGGCCAGGCAATGCAGTTGCGAGACGCGCTCGCCGTCATGGCTCAAATGCATCGCCCGGGCCAGGTAGAGCAGTTCGCCGCCGTGCTCGAGGGTTGCCGGAATGCTGGTCACCAGCATCGACTGCTTGGCGTTCACCGGGCAGCCCATGCCGCAGTAGCCCAGGTTCCAGCAGCCGCGCACGTTACGCGGGATCACTGCCCAGCGGTGGCCGAGGGCTTCGCAGCCGCGGCGCAGCACGTCGTTGTTGGGGTTGGGCGGCATGGCCCAGGGGCTGATGCCCAGGCGCTGCTCCATGCGCTCGAACCAGGGCGCCATGCTGGCCTGGTCCAGGCCTTTCACCCCGTGCGCCTGGGCCCAGTGCTGCAGGGTTTGCGCCGGGGTACGGAAGCTCGAGGTCCAGTTGACCAAGGTGGTGCCGCCCACCGCCCGGCCCTGCAGGATGGTGATGGCGCCGTCCTTGCTGAGCCGGCCGAGGCCTTCCTGGTACAGGTCGGCGTAGGCCTCGCTCTCCAGCAGGTGGAAGTCGCTGCTGGTTTTCAGCGGGCCCTCTTCGATGAGCAGCACTTTCAGCCCGGCAGCGCTGAGGATTTCGGCCGTGGTGGCGCCGCCTGCGCCGCTGCCGATGATGGCGACGTCGGCCTCAAGCGTCAGGTCCTGGTCCAGGCGCGAGCCATCATGGGTGATCCAGCCTCGTTCGAGGCCTTGGCGAAACGGGTCGGGGACGGGCATCGCGGCGTTAATCCTCATGGAAAATCGATAACGGGCTGGTTTGGCAAGAACCCTGTAGGAGCGGCTTCAGCCGCGAACACTGGCATAGCCGGTGCCATCCACCGCGCTGCCTGCTTCGCGGCTAAAGCCGCTCCCACAGGGATTGCATGGCCTTCAGGCCGGCGGTGTACCTGTAGGAGCCGGCTTGCCGGCGATGAGGCCGGTACAGCCTGCCCAAGACCGTGGCTCCCACGCAGAACCTCAGATTTTCGGCGGCCCAGGGTAGCCACAGGCGGCCCAGGCCTCGGGCCGTTCGTACCAGGCCATCAGCAGCAGTTGCAGCAGCGACGCGTGCCCCTGGCGCAGCATTTCCAGCGAGCTGGTTCGCCAGCGCTCGAGAAACGCCTCGACCTGCTTGCTGCTCGCATTACCCCAGCTACCCCACACCCCGGTCAGCGGCCCGCGGGTCACCGGCAGGCTGAGCACGTCGAGCAGCTGCCGGGTGAGCTTGAGCATGGCCGGCGACAGCGCCGCGACTTTGCCGTCGAGGCTGCCCAGCACCGTTTGAACGCTAGCCTGGGTGCCCGCCAGCACCACGGGTATCAAGGCTTCGAGCAACGGCAGGTCGTCATCGCGCAGCACCTGGTAGCCGGCTGCGGCCCCTTGCTTGCTACAGCCGACCAGGCTGGCGGTGCCGAGGAACAGGCTGGCGCCCAGGCTGAATTTGAGCAGGTCGCGTCGTTGCATGGGCGGCCCCTTTTCAACGGATGAACAGCTTGTACACCAGGCGTTGCAGGGCCTTGCCGTAGGGCGGGTAGATCAGCCGGGCGGCGTTCAGGCGCTGCTTGGCCAGCACCGCCTTGGCCTTGCTGAAGGTCTGGAAACCCTCGCGCCCGTGGTAATGGCCCATGCCCGAAGGGCCGATGCCGCCGAACGGCAGGTCGTCCTGGGCCACGTGCAGCAGGGTGTCGTTGAGGCAGACGCCGCCGGAGTGGGTGTCGCGCAGGACCCGCGCCTGCTCGCTGCGGTCGTAACCGAAGTAGTAGAGCGCCAGCGGGCGAGGGCGCTGGTTGATATAGGCCAGCGCCTGATCGAGGCTGTCGTAGGGCACCAGAGGCAGCAGCGGGCCGAAGATTTCTTCCTGCATCACCTGCATGTGCTCGTTCACCTCCAGCAGCAGGTGCGGCGGCAGGCGCCGGCCCTGGCGGGGCTCGTCAGGGTACAGGTCGCGCACCTCGGCGCCTTGTTCGCGGGCATCGCTCAATAGCCGTTCCAGGCGCTCCAGCTGGCGCGGGTTGATGATCGCGCTGTAGTCGGGGTTGTCGGCAATGCGTGGGTACAGCCGGTGCACCGCCTGGCGGTAGGCCTCGGCGAAGGCTTTCATCCGTTCGCGCGGCACCAGCACGTAGTCGGGGGCGACGCAGGTTTGCCCGGCGTTGAGGGTCTTGCCGAAAGCGATGCGCTCGGCGGCGGTGGCCAACGGCACGTCCTGCGCGACGATGGCCGGCGACTTGCCGCCCAGCTCCAGCGTTACCGGTGTGAGGTTTTGCGCTGCGGCCAGCATCACCTGGCGGCCGACGCCGGTGGCGCCGGTGAACAGCAGGTGATCGAACGGCAGTCGGGCGAAGGCCTGGCCCACCTGCACATCGCCCAGCACCACGCTTACCAGGTCTTCGGGGAATACCCGCCCCAGCAGCGCCTTGAGCGCTTGCCCGGTCGCCGGGGTGGCTTCGCTGAGCTTGAGCATTACCCGGTTGCCGGCGGCCAGGGCACAGGTCAGCGGGCCGATGGCGAGAAACAGCGGGTAGTTCCACGGCACGATGATGCCCACCACCCCCAGTGGCTGGTACAGCACCCGTGCGCTGGCCGGCTGGAAGGCCAGGCCGGCGCGGCGCCGGGCCGGGCGCATCCAGCGCTGCAGGTGGCGCTCGGCATGGCGCAGGCCCTGCACCGATGGCAGCAGTTCGGCCAGCAGGGTTTCGTCCGCGCTGCGCCCGTCGAAGTCGCGGTCGATGGCCTCGATCAGCGCCTGTTGCCCGTTCACCAGCGCTTGGCGCAGGCTTTTCAGCCACTGCCGGCGCTGCGCAGCGGGTGGCATGGGGTGGCTGGCAAAAGCCCGGCGCTGGTCGGCGAACGTCGCCTCCAGGCCGAGGTCCGAACAGACAGGGGGCAGGGTCGAGGTCATGGCGCGGGCACCGGCGATCAAAGATGAATAGAGCCTATACTCTAATTCGCTGCCCGGTGAGGGGTTTTTCCGCCCAACCTGCGGACTTTTACGCAGCCTTCACCTGACGCATCGCGGTGGCAAACCGTATGATGCCCACTTGACCGTGAGCCTGGAGACTGGAGCTGAGCATGGCCCCGCGCATGAAAACCCGTGAGCGCATCGTGCAGAACAGCCTGGAGCTGTTCAACCAGCAGGGCGAGCGCAGTGTCAGCACCAACCACATCGCCGCGCACATGGAAATTTCGCCCGGCAACCTCTACTACCACTTCCCCAACAAGCAGGCGATCATCGCTGTGCTGTTCAGCCAGTACGAAGAGCTGGTCGACAGTTTTCTGCGCCCGCCCCAGGGCCGCGGCGCTACGGTGGAGGACAAGCGTTTTTATCTGAAGGCACTGCTGGCGGCGATGTGGAACTACCGCTTCCTGCACCGCGACCTCGAGCACCTGCTGGACAGCGACCCCGAGCTTGCCGCGCGCTACCGGCGCTTCTCGCAGCGCTGCCTGCAGCAGGGCCAGGCGATCTACCGGGGCTTCGTCGAGGCCGGCATCCTGGCCATGGACACCGCGCAGATCGAATCGCTGACCATCAACGCCTGGATCGTGCTGACGTCCTGGGTGCGTTTTCTCAGCACCACCCGCGAACATTCCGCGCACCTGGGTGAAGAAGCCTTCAAGCGCGGCGTCTATCAGGTACTGGTGCTGGAGCTGGGTTTCGTTACGCCCGGCTCGCGCACTGCGGTCGACAGCTTGTGCGACGAATTCCACATACCCTTCAACCAGGCGCTGGAGCACTGAGCCGGCGCCCTTGAGCCATCCATCAGGAGATTGTCATGCCCCTTGCGCAACTGATCACCCCGCAGCAGCTGGCCGAGCGCCTGGATGCGCCTGGCCTGGTGATCCTCGATTGCCGTTTTGCCCTGGAAGACGTCGACTATGGCCAGCGCAGCTATGCCTTGGGGCATATCGCCGGCGCGCATTTCGCCGACCTTGAGCGCGACCTCAGCGGGCCAGTGGTCAAGGGCCGGACCGGGCGGCACCCGTTGCCTGAGCCTGGGCACTTGGTCGAGCGCCTGCGCGAGTGGGGGGTGGATGCCGACAGTGAGGTGGTGCTGTATGACGACGGCCCGGGCGCCTTTGCCGCGCGGGCCTGGTGGTTGCTGGCGTGGTTGGGCAAGCGCAGCGGGGTGTTCATTCTGGATGGCGGCCTGAAGGCCTGGCACGCGGCGCATCTGCCGCTGAGCCTGGACCCGCCGGTGCGCCGCGAGGGTACCTTCAGTGGTGAGCCGGACATGAAATTGCTGATCGATGCCCAGCACCTGGCCAAGCGCCTGGATGACCCGGCGATGACCCTGCTCGATGCCCGGGCGCTGCCGCGGTTTCGCGGTGAGGTGGAGCCGATCGATCCGGTGGCCGGGCATATTCCGGGGGCGCAGTGTGCGGCGTTTACCGACAACCTGGGGGCGGATGGGCGGTTTTTGCCGGCCGAGCAATTGAAATTGCGGTTTGCCGAGAAGCTGGGTGGGCGTTCGCCTGAGCAACTGGTGGCTTATTGTGGGTCGGGGGTGACGGCTTGCCATAACCTGTTTGCCCTGGCGTTGGCGGGGTATCCGTTGGGGCGGTTGTATGCGGGGTCTTGGAGTGAGTGGATCAATGATTCTTCGCGGGGGGTTGTTAAGGGGGATTGAGGGTCGGACATTGGTTAATTGGTTAATTGGTTGTTTGGCTGGTTTTGGAAGTTGTATGCGCATTCATTATTTGTAGTGACGCTTATTCACCTTTCCGCCCTTACGGCGGGTTACTTTTTTTCGTGGAAAAAAGTAACCAAAAACCGTGCGCTCCATTCATCCGGCCCCTGC